>JANQIZ010000238.1 GCA_028281895.1 Dehalococcoidia bacterium | reverse complement strand
CATGACTCTAGGCAGTGGAGCGATGGCTGGCTCGCCGTATCCGCTCGATCGCGACTCTGTGGCTGAAGAACTTGGCTTTAGCGCAATCTCAGCCAACAGCATGGATGCCGTCTCTGATCGCGACTTCATCCTGTACTACCTGTTCGCTGCCTCGATGACGATGGCGCACCTGTCGCGGCTGGCAGAGGAGTTCGTCATCTGGTCGTCCGATGAGTTCGGTTTCATTGGCCTGCCGGATGAGTACACCTCTGGCTCAAGCATCATGCCGCAGAAGCGCAACCCTGACTTCGCTGAGCTGATTCGCGGGAAGACCGGCCGTGTGTACGGGCACCTGATGGGGTTGCTCACCACTGTCAAAGGCCTGCCTCTCACCTACAACCGCGATCTGCAGGAAGACAAAGAAGGGCTCTTTGATTCGGCGGATACGGTGATCCCTGCTCTGGAAGCAGCCGCTGGAATGGTGAAAGGCATGTCCGTCGATGCTGAACGCATGAAACTAGCGGCTGAGCGCAGCTATGTGCTTGCGACCGACTTCGCCGACTACCTGGTTGGCAAAGGCGTTCCATTCAGGAAGGCGTATATAGCGGTCGCTGCGCTGGCGAAGCAGAGCATCGCGGCGAACAAGGGATTCGGAGAGCTAACTCTCGACGACTTCAAGTCAGCGTCGGATCTGTTCGAAGACGACATCATGTCCATCACTACCGAATCTGCGGTAGCGGCACGTGATGTGCCGGGAGGAACCGCTCCCAATCGAGTGCTAGACGCCGTACAGACAGCCAGGAAACGCCTCTCCAGCGCTATGGAGCAAGGCAGTTGAAGCGATCTTTCGCGCTGGTGGCGTTTCTTCTGATAGCACTGTTCGCACTGGCCGTTTCATGTGGGTCCAGTGGCGAACCTGCCTCGAGCAGCAATAGAGTCTCGAGTGAGGGACTCGTAGGCGTTAAGGACTCTCTAGGATTTGGCACTGACGAGAAAGGTGCGCTCGTAACTGTCGTTGCTGTAGAGAACGACTCTCGTTGCCCGGAGGGAGTGCAGTGTGTGCGGGCCGGCGAGGCTTTCGTAGTCCTCAGCACCACCGTCGACACGAACGATCCTGTTGAATCGAGGCTGGAGATCGTCCCTGGAGGACAGGCGTCGGTAGATATCGGTCGAGTGACGGTGACGATCCTTGAGCTACGCCCCGATCCACCGCCCCAGAGTGGCGTTCTTGAAAGCGCATACACAGTATTCTTGCGCGTCGAGGAGAACTGAACTGCCAATGTCGCAACCAACGCTCATCGCCCATCGCGGGTTAGAGAACACACATCCTGAAAACACCCTCTCGGCCTACCGGGCTGCGTTCGATCTGGGGCTGGGGATCGAGTTGGACCTGGCTATGACCTCAGATCAACAGCTCGTTGTGATCCACGACGATACGGTGGACAGAACAACAGACGGGTCGGGCCGGGTCTCAGAAATGTCCTTGCAGGAGCTAACAGCGCTAGACGTTGGAAGCTGGAAAAGCTCTGAGTTCGCAGGCGAGCGTGTACCGACTCTCGATGCAGCGCTGAGCATGGCCGCAGACGTTCCGGGTATCGATCCTGTAATCGTCTTGAATGTGAAGACCCTGCAGCCTGGAATCATCAACATGATATGCAGCGCTTTGCAAGAACATGGTCTGCTCAGCCGCACAGTCGGGTTCGGGATCATTGCTCAATCGGTCGATGTCCGCAGGCGATTCTACGAAGGCAGCACTGAGTTCCAGTGCTCGGCGGTTGCTGCGAACGCAGAGTCACTGCCGCTCACGCTGAGCGACCCCTATTCAAGCTGGATCCTTGTGCCGTTCGCGCCCAGTGCGCAGGATATCGAAGCGGTACACGGAGCAGGCAAGCGAATGATCGTCGCTGGCTCCGAAGTCATCGCAGATCAGGAGCTCTCGATAGCGTCGCTAGAAGCTGGAGCAGACGCCGTGATCAGCTCCGTGCCCTCGGCTGTGCATGCCAGACTGAACGGCTGACTACGCCTCGCCCCGCTTCTTGTACTCCTCGTACAGTTCGCGAGTGGCGTCATTGAACGGATAGTACTTGCCTGGAGGTCCGGGGTTGCGCTCAAGCTCCGTCTTGACCACATGCTCGATCGCTTCTCGCTCAGTGGCAATCTCCAGCACCGTTTCCGCCATGGCGGCAGGAACAACCACTACACCGTCGTCGTCACCGACGATGGCGTCGCCTGGTCGAACGGGAACTCCACCGCACGAGATCACCTCGTTCACTCCCCACGGCTGCATGATGCCCGGACCCTGCTTGGCCGTGCTGGAGTGGCAGTACACAGGGAACCCGTAGTCCTTCAACACCGAAGTGTCCCTGACCGATCCATCGGCTACCAGGCCGCCAACCTTGCGCTGTGCGAGCCTGAGAAACTTGATATCGCCACCGATCGACTCCCATGGTCCAACGGCCGAGGCGACCAGCACTTCGTTGGGACCGCACATCTCAAACGCCACGTACTCGGGTGAATCCACGCCCTTAGGCTTGTCGGCAAGGATGTCGGGACGGTGATGCACGAAGCGCAGCGTTACAGCGCGTCCGACCATCTTCTGACCCGGAAACAGCGGGCGCGCGCCGTGGATCATCGTCTGCGGCCACTCACGAACCCACAGCGCATCGATAAGTGTCTGCGTTGGCAGTTCACCCAGCTTCGCCAGCAGGTCATCGGAAATCACAGTCTCGGAAGCATCGCCCAAGTTATCTCTCCAGGTAGTTGACAGATCGATCGGTTTCTAAGATCCGTGCTTGAACTTCTCAAGCGTCATCACAAGAGCCGCGGACGCTGGCACCGGGATGCCCGCAGATCTTCCCTTCTGCACGACAGCTCCAAGGATGTCGTCAAGCTCAAGCGGCTTGCCATTCGTGAGGTCGTATTGGAGCGAAGACTTGAACTCCTCGGCTTCTTCGATCCCGCCTGAGAGTTTCTCGTCTACAACGTTCGGCTCGAAGTCAACGCCCTCGGACTTGCCTACAGCTACGATCTCTTCCATCACCGTGCGTATCGTGCTCTCTCCTTCAGGCCCGGCCAGCACCTCGGGCAGACTTGCCCTTGCCGCAGTCATCACTGTTCCGAAAGCGCCGACAGCCACCAGTTTTGTCCAGAGTGTGGAGACGATGTCTGTGCTGGCTTCCACCTGAATGCCCGGCTTGTCCAGCAGCGATCTGATTCGCTCCACCCGATCCGTGACAGAGCCATCGTTTTCGCCAAACTCGATCCGGGCGGTCGAACCAGACTGCTCAATGTGGCCCGGTCCCATCAAAGCCGCTTCGATATACGTCGCACCTTGAAGCACACGATCCCAGCCATACACCCCGGCAATCGTCTCGCCACTCGTCACACCGTTCTGGATCGTCAAGATATTGGTTGAAGGGCCGACCATCGGCTCGATCAGTTTCAGCGCGTCCTCATTCGAGTAAAGCTTGACGCAATGGAGAACGAGATCAACGGCACCTACCTCGCCGGGATCGTTGGTGACCGGAACGCTGACATTGAAATTGCCCCAGTGACTATCAACCCTGAGACCATTGTTCGCTATCGCATCGCGATGATCTCCGCGGGCAATCAATGTCACATCTTCGCCCTGGTTGGCAAGCACACCGCCAAAATAGCCACCCACGGCTCCCGCGCCCATAACAGCGATCTTCAATTCAGAAACTCCAGGTCCAACTACAGTGTCGAGTAAGCGGACTCACGCGGCCGGTGGATTTCAGTCGGTGTTGAACCCCTGAGCACACTGCCAACGAGCCAGTCGCCTACGATACCATCTGGTGCTCCACAGTCGATGATGAAGTACAGGTACAGCGGTGGACTCGCTGACATGCAGCAGAGTGCTGTCATCCCTAGAGGACCGGAGAAGTAGCGAATTTGAATCAGGAAACGCCACGCGTCGACGGCAGGGCGAACGATGAGATGAGGCCGGTGGAGATAACGCCCGGATTCATGCCCTATGCCGAGGGGTCAGCACTCATCAAGACCGGCAACACTCATGTGATCTGCACAGCCTCAGTGGAGTCAAGTGTTCCACGATGGATGGCCGGAAAAGGCAGAGGCTGGGTCACAGCGGAATACTCGATGCTGCCGCGCGCAACAACGGAGCGAGTGCGGCGTGATAGAGGCGGCAAGCTTGGAGGCAGGACACAGGAGATCCAGCGCCTTATAGGCCGGTCACTGCGCGCAGGGGTAGATCTAGACGTGCTGGGAGAGAACTCCATACTCATCGACTGCGATGTCCTGCGGGCAGACGGCGGCACAAGAACAGCGGCAATCACTGGAGCTTACGTCGCCCTTTCAGGCGCCATCGAATGGCTGAGAGCGAATGGCCGCATAGAGAAAGAGCCACTGTCGGGCGGCATCGCCGCTGTGAGTGTCGGCATCGTAAACGACACGCCAATGCTCGATCTCGCCTATGAAGAAGATTCTCAGGCAGACGTTGATATGAATATCGTGATGAACGGAGCCGGGGCATTCGTTGAAGTACAGGGAACGGCGGAAGGCCAGCCGTACTCGACTGAAGATATGAACGCTATGCTCAAACTCGCGAAAATCGGCATCGACCAGCTTTCTGTCGAGCAGGATCGAGCAATCCGCTCTTTGCGATCCTGACCGATCAATATCAAAATTCGCTAACAGCCAGGGAGTATCCTTGAGTCGATCGATTTGATCGTGCACGAGGATGAATCGGCGCTGGCCTCCAGCAGGTCCTTTCAGACCAACGAAATCTGCAGCAGCGCCACGTCCAGGTTCGGAGTCCATATGACCAAGATCATTGATGTCCGCGGCAAAGAGATTCTCGACTCCAGGGGCAACCCAACGGTTTACGCCCTGGTGACTCTCGAGAACCGTGAAGTTGGCCTTTCAGCTGTGCCATCCGGCGCAAGCACAGGTCAGCGTGAGGCGCTGGAGCTTCGCGACGGAAATCTTCCTGAGGGAGACTCGTTCCGCAATCGAAACCGCTACGGCGGCAAAGGCGTTCTGAAGGCTGTCTCCCACGTCAATGGTCCTCTGAGAGATGCCGTCATCGGAATGGACGTAGAAGATCAGCGTTCTATCGATCAGCGCATGATCGATCTTGATGGCACCGAAGACAAGAGCAGCCTTGGCGCAAACGCGCTGCTGGCAGTCTCGCTGGCCGCCCTGCGAGCTTCGGCATTCGGTGTCACAGACGGCGAGGGACACAGGGAGGACGTGTTCCACAAGGTCGCCCGCCTGATCGGCAACGATTCGCCCAATGTTCTGCCCGTGCCGATGCTGAACATCCTCAACGGCGGAGCTCACGCAGCCGGATCTACAGACTTCCAGGAGTTCATGGTCGCTCCGCTAGGCATGGACACCTTCTCAGAGGCGCTCCAGGCCGGTTCAGAGATCTACCACATGCTCGGCAAGATGCTTGAAGAGCAAGGCCTCTCAACCAACGTTGGCTTCGAGGGTGGGTTCGCGCCGCACGGATTGACCAACCGGCAGGCCCTTGGATTTGTGACTCTGGCCATTGAAGAAGCCGGATATGTCCCTGGCGACCAGGTCTACATCGCACTCGATCCCGCGGCATCCGAGTTCTATAAGAACCTCTCGGGAGCGCCAGGCGAGGGCCGATACAACCTGAAGAGAGAAGGCAACCGCTTCGATTCCGAGCGGATGATCGCCGAATACGAGAGTCTCTGCACCGACTTCCCTATCTACTCAATCGAGGACGGCCTGTCGGAAGACGACTGGGAAGGCTGGTCATCCTTCACTGGACGAATCGGTGACAGAACCCAGATCGTTGGAGACGACCTGTTCGTCACACAGAAAAAGTACCTCGAGCGCGGCATCGACGAGAACGCTGGTAACGCGATCCTGATCAAGCTGAACCAGGTCGGCACAGTGTCCGAAACACTCGAGACGATCAAAATCGCTCAGGATGCGGGATTCGGCGTAGTCGTCAGTCACCGCTCAGGAGAGACCGAGGACACAACGATCGCTGATCTGGCTGTTGGCACGTGCTCTGGACAGATCAAGACCGGCGCGCCGGCCCGAAGCGAGCGGGTGGCCAAGTACAACAGGCTTTTGCGCATCGAGGAATCGCTCGGCGCAGACGCCGTATATGCAGGCAAGAGCGTTCTCACGAACCAATAGAACTGAGAGTGCGGCGCAGCACATGCGCCGCCAGCAAGGGGGAACCACATGGCGAAGGTAAAGGTTGGCATCAACGGCTTCGGCCGCATCGGCAGACAGGTATTCCGCACTATCTCCGAGCGTCATCCTGACATGCTTGAGGTTGTTGCGATCAACGATCTCGGTGACGCTGAGACAAACGCTCACCTGTTCAAGTACGACTCGACGTATGGCGTATACGGCGGCACGGTTGAGACGAGTGGCGATGATCTCGTAATCGACGGACGAACCATCAAGGTGTTCGGAGAACGAGACCCTGGCAGCCTGCCATGGGGCGATGCTGGTGTGGAACTGGTTGTCGAGTCGACCGGTATCTTCACCGATGCCACGAAGGCCGCCGGCCACCTCAACGGCGGAGCCAAGAAGGTGATCATCTCAGCCCCTGCCAAGAATGAGGACGTCACGGTCGTTCTTGGTGTCAACGAGGATGACTACGATCCGTCACAGCACCGGGTCATCTCGAACGCGTCTTGCACTACGAACTGCGTAGCACCGATGGCCAAGGTTCTCCACGATGAGTTCGGCATCGAGAGCGCATTGATGTCAACGATCCATGCCTATACCAACGACCAGAAGATTCTCGACCAGGTCCACAGCGATCTCCGCCGAGCAAGGGCTGCTGCCAACAGCATCATCCCCACATCGACAGGAGCCGCACGCGCGGTCACGCAGGTGATTCCTGACCTGAAAGGCCGCATCGACGGTATGGCGTACAGGGTTCCAGTGATCACCGGCTCGGTGACTGACCTGACCTGCAAGCTCACTAGCAACGCATCTGCTGGAGAGATCAACGAGGCGTTCAAGACAGCCGCTGCCAACGGCCTGAAGGGCGTTCTGGGCGTATCAGAAGAGCCGCTGGTGTCAGTCGATTACATCGGCAACCCGAACTCGTGTACGATCGATGCGCTGTCTACGGCCGCGGTTGGCGACGGTTTCGTCAAGGTCGTTGGCTGGTACGACAACGAATGGGGCTACTCAAGCCGCACAGCCGACCTCGCCAGGTTCATGGTGGATAAAGGCATCTAGCTGTAGTCGCTCGAAACGAAGAACAGGCGGCTGCTAGTTCGGCCGTCTGTTCGCGTCATGTACAGAAAAGCCCTGAAGCAGATGATCGCCAGTTGGGTTCAAGCCAATGCTATGCGGCGACCGGACTACGTTCGCACCTGGCCATCACCACGAACAACCCACTTGTAGGTCGTGATCTCGCGCAGGCCCATCGGGCCTCGAGCGTGGAGCTTGCTGGTGCTCACCGCTACCTCAGCACCGAGACCGAACTGGCCGCCGTCATTGAAGTAGGTCGAAGCGTTTCGGAACACAGCTGCCGCGTCGACCTCGTTCAGGAACCGTTCAGCGGTTCTGGCGTCTTCAGTGACAATCGCCTCCGAGTGAGCGGAGCCAAACTCGGTCATGTGATCCATAGCTTCGTCCATCGAATCAACAACCTTGACTGAGGCGATCAGAGACAGGAACTCCGTTCCGAAGTCATCGTCCCGTGCAGGAACTACGCGAGCGCCTTCCGCTATCTGACCCAGCAGATCAAGCGCTCGTCCGTCCACTCGCAATTCAACGTCTGACATGCCCTTTGCTCTTGCCAGAGCGGGCAGGAAGTCTCCAGCTATCGACGAGTGGACCAGCACCGTGTCCATGGCGTTGCAGACAGTGGGACGCTGAGTCTTCGCGTTGGTGACGATCTTCACTGCCTTATCGACATCCGCGGCTTCATCCACGTACGTGTGGCACACGCCCACTCCGCCTGTGATCGCCGGCATCTTCGCCGTCTCGCCAACAAAGCGCACCAGCTCAGCGCCTCCACGCGGGATGATGAGATCGATGTAGCGATCCAGCTGCAGCATCTCGTTCACGATTGAGCGGTCGGTCGTGGATATGAACTGCACACAGTCAGTTGGCAGGCCGACGCTTGTGATCGCATCTCGGGCGATCTCGGCAAGCACAAGATTCGCGCCAAGAGCCTCTTTTCCGCCTCTCAAGATCGCGCCATTGCCGGACTTCAGGCACAGGGCAGTGATGTCGATCGTGACGTTGGGCCTGCTCTCAAAGATCACGCCGATGACGCCGATGGGAACCGAAACTCGCTTGATGTCCAGACCGTTCTGCATCGTCCGCTCTTCGAGAACGTTCCCGATCGGATCTGGCAGCGCAGCGATCTCTCGGCAGGCATCGGCCATAGCGACGACACGGTCATGATTGAGCACCATGCGGTCGATGACATGCTCATCGAGTCCCACAGCCCTCGATTCAGCGATGTCCTTCTGGTTCGCTGCGAGTATTCGGTCTTCGTTCGCTACGAGACCATCGGCGATCGCTTCGAGCGCTGCGTTGCGCACGGATGAATCACTGGCGGCCAGCTTCCGGGCGGCCGATTTCGCCGCTGCGCCCATCTGCTTCAGGTCAACTAAGGTCGCTGTCATATTGATCGCTCAGTATCGGCAGGCGGCTAGATCACCGCCATGTTGTTCCTGTGCACCACTTCCATGCCGTAGTAGTAGCCGAGAAGCTCCTGCATCTCGCCTGACTTCCTGCCCTTAATCTTATCGACATCATCTGACGAATAGGTTGAGAGCCCACAGGCTATGAGCGCGCCTGACTCATCCTCAATCTTGACGATATCACCGCGCTCAAACCTCCCAATAACACGCGATATGCCGGCGGCGAGCAGGCTTCTGCCCCCGTCCTGGAGAGCTTTGACTGCGCCCGCGTCCACCTGGACAGCGCCATGAGAATCGGTGATTCCGGTCATGAGCCATCGCTTCTTGGCCTCGACCCTTGAGATAGCCGCAGGGAACCTGGTGCCTATCGATTCTCCGGCACAGACGCGTGTGAGAACGTCCGGAGTACGGCCGGAAGCGATGATCATCGGCGTTCCAGAGGAGGTTGCCAGTTCAGCAGCCTCCAGCTTGCTCGCCATGCCACCTGAGCCGCGCCCATCGTGCGGCCCGCGGGCAATAGACCTGATCGCAGAAGTGATCGCAGGAACCTCCGGGATGATCCCGGCCGAAGGATTCACATGTGGGTCTTCTTCGTACAGGCCCTCGACTTCACCCAGCAGAATCAGAAGGTCCGCTTCGAGGTCGTTCGCAACCATTGCGGAAAGGCGGTCATTGTCTCCATAGATCACGCCAGCCAGCTCTTCGACCGCAACCACATCGTTCTCGTTGACTATCGGCACGGCGTTGACTTCGAGTATCGCCTCAAGTGTGTCCCTGACGTTGAGGTATCGCTGTCGTTGTGTCAGGTCTTCTCGTGAGATCAGTGCCTGCGCGATACGAATATCGTGCTGACCGAATAGCCGCTCGTAGGCGAGCATCAGCCTGATCTGGCCCAGCGAGGCAAGCATCTGCCTGTGTGCGACTGTCCTCTGCTGAGTCCGCGCTGCGCCAGAGCCGCTTGCAAGCACATCACGCCCTGCGCCTACCGCTCCCGAGGTGACTACGATCACCTGTTTGCTCTGCGCGTGCAGTGCAGCCATCTGCGAAACAAGCATGTCGAGAGACGCTTCGTCGATTCCTCGACGCCGTCCATCTGACCCTGGCTTGCCTGTGATCAGATTTGTGCCGAGCTTGACGACTATTCGCTTGATATCGCGCTGCGTCGCAAGCTGTTCGCCCGATGTCGATGAATCGTCCGTCAATGCCTGGTCCCTGCTGAACTCGGTCTGAACTGGCCTCAAACTGCGACAAGCCCTGTGGCGGTTTTAACACAACAGTGCCACTGGAGCACTCAGAATTCCTGAGTGCTAAGCTAAGAATACGTCGGCGAAACACGCCGAATCGAGTTCTTGATGGGCGCCTGCCGCAGTTGCAGGACGCCTGTTTGCGCGCGTTGCGTCCATCAGGAACAGAATTACGGAGACATAGATGACCCTGGCCGGCCTCTTTCCTGCGTTGACCTCTACGCTCGAGTTTGAGGAGCTTATCGCGCAGGCTCATAGCCCCGTGCTAGACCGGGAGGTCATCGCCCCGGATGCGGCCACTGCGTACTCGATTGCCGCTCTATGGAACGAGTACGGCGCACCGGTCTTCGTCATCACACACTCTCCCGACACCGCTCGAAAGATCTCAGACCAGTTATCGATCTGGTGCGGAGAAGCAGCGCCTGTTCTGCAATTCCCGGAAGCGGACAGCATCCCTTTCGAGCGATACGTGCCAGACCTTGGCGCCACTCACCAACGACTGCGCGTGCTTTCCGCTCTCCGCAACTGGAACGGCAAGGGCAGAGCGCCGCTTGTAGTTGCCTCATCGACCGCTGTCTCGTACCGAACTCCACTTGCATCAGAGTACGATGCTGCGACTCGCGACGTCGCAGTCGGGGACAGGTTCGATATCGCCCAGCTCATGCGGGAATGGACGGCTGCAGGATACGCGCTCGAGCCGACAGTGGATATTCCGGGAACGATGAGCCACCGCGGCGGTATCGTCGACATATTCCCTATATCGAGTGATCTGCCGGTCCGGATCGAGTTCTTCGACGATGAAGTGGACAGCATCCGAGAGTTCGAAGTTGAATCTCAGCGGTCCAGCACGAACCTGAAGAGCGTTCATGTGCCGCCTGCGTCGGACATCCTGCCAGCCTACGCCGATCACGAGGCAGTTAAGGCATCGATCAATCGAGTAGATTTCGACACCGCGGTCGGTGAGAGTCGAGATCGAATCCCTGCTGAGCTTGGTCGCGTCACCGAGGGCGAGCGACTCGATGAGCTTGGCTTCTACGCCGGATTCTTCAACCGCGGTTCCGTATTCGATTTCCTGCCTGCTGACTCGCTGGTTATCACTGTCCGGCCAGGCGAGATCAGAGATAGCGCGGAGACTGCGGGCCGTCGACTCAGCGAGCTTCGCGGCAACAAGGAGAGAAGGGGCGAAGTTCCGCGCGGATTCCCTCAGCCTCACATCGAGTTCGGGCTCCTCTCAGATGCCTTGAATCGTCCAGCAAGAAAGATTTCGCTCACTCCGTGGGGCGTCGACTCCGAGCTGCCGGGCGGTGCGCTGCGCCTGCCAATCGAACCGTCACCGCTCACTACAGGCGGACTAGAGAACGCCATCGAACTTGTGACTGACCGCCATGAGAGTTCGCTTCGCACAGCGCTACTCTCCAATCACGCCAGTCGAATCGTCGAATTCGCAAAGAGCACCGGCCTGAAACTCAAGACTCGGGACGCGATCAAGAAATGGCTAGAGCCCGGAGATGTGTCACTGGTCCAGGGCACGCTCAGGCAGGGATTCACCGTCCTCGCACGTGACCGGCGCACCCTCGCGGTGATCACCGATGCCGAGATATTCGGAGTAGCCAAGGAGCGCCGCAAAGTCAGGAGGCGGCCTGTTCGCAAGGGTCCGGCTCTCGAACAGCTTCAACCTGATTCGTACGTTGTACACATAGAACACGGCATCGCAAAGTTCAAGGGAACGCAGGTGATGGGCGACAAGGGCCAGGAGTATCTGGTCCTTGAGTACGCAGAAGAGGACAAGCTGTATGTGCCAACGGAGCAGCTTGACCGCATCCAGCTCTATCACGGTCCTTCGGACAGCGCTCCTCGTCTAACGAGACTGGGCACACAGGAGTGGAGCCGCGCCAGGGCGCGAGCACGCAGAGCGACGGAACAGCTGGCGGGAGAGCTAATCGCTTTGTACGCCGCACGGGAGCTCACGGAAGGCTTCGAGACCGGAACCGACACCCCATGGCAGGATTCGCTCGAAGCCAGCTTCCCATTCGAGGAGACGCCAGACCAGCTATCAACGCTCGCCCAGGTGAAGAAAGATCTGGAAGCGTCGCACCCAATGGATCGGCTTGTCTGTGGAGATGTCGGCTACGGCAAGACCGAGATCGCGCTGCGAGCGGCCTTCAAGGTCGTTCAGTCCGGACGGCAGGTAGCGATCCTAGTACCAACAACTGTTCTCGCTCAGCAGCACTTCGAGACCTTCACTGAACGCCTGCAGCCATTCCCTGCAAGCGTTGAGCTGCTTTCCCGATTTCGCTCCGATGCAGAGCAGAAAGCAGTAGTCGCAGGGCTGGCCGCTGGTTCAGTCGACATTGTGATTGGCACGCATCGCCTGCTACAGCGTGATGTTCGCTTCAAGAACATCGGCCTCGTCATCATCGACGAAGAGCATAAGTTCGGCGTAACGCACAAGGAAAGGCTCAAGCAGTTCCGGACGCAGATCGATGTCATGAGCCTGAGCGCAACCCCCATCCCTCGCACTCTGCAGATGTCACTGGCAGGTATTCGTGACATGAGCACAATCGAGACGCCGCCAGAGGAACGGCTCCCGATCAAGACCTATGTGACCGAGGAAAGCGATGAGCTGGTGCGCGAAGCGATCTTGAGAGAGGTCGATCGCGGCGGACAGGTGTTCTTCCTGCATAACCGGGTCAAAGACATCGATCTTGTTGCCGCAAAGCTGATGAAGCTGGTTCCCGAGGCGCGCTTCGACATCGGTCATGGCCAGATGGCTGAAGACGATCTTGAGCAAGTGATGGGCGCATTTGAAAAGCATAAGTTTGATGTGCTGGTCTGCACTACGATCATCGAGTCTGGAATCGACCTCCCAAATGCGAACACGCTTATCGTCGACAGGGCAGACACGTTTGGCCTATCACAGCTCTACCAGCTGCGCGGCAGGATCGGTCGAGGCGCGAACCGTGCCTATGCCTACCTGATGATTCCGCACGGCAAAGCGCTGACCGAGACTGCTGATGCTCGTTTGAACACGATCCTGGCTGCCACTGAGCTAGGAGCAGGGTTCCAGATCGCGCTGCGAGACCTCGAAATCCGTGGCATGGGCAACATCCTGGGCGGGGAGCAGAGCGGCCATATAGCCGCAATCGGATTCGATCTGTACTCAAAGCTGCTGGCAGACACGGTAGCCGATCTCAAGTCGGGCAAGAAACCAGCCGATGGAACGGACAGCACGCCTCTGATCGAGTTCTCAACGGTCCGCATAGACCTGGGAATGGATGCGCGGATACCTGATAGCTATGTGGAGGACCTGGCTCAGCGGCTTAGCGTCTATCAGCGTCTCGCCCGCATGCACGAGGTCAGCGCTGTGGAAGACCTGAGAGACGAGATGAGAGATCGCTTCGGGCCAGTGCCTCGCAACGTCGATCTCCTGCTGGCCGCCGAGAAAATGCGGATACTGGCCGAGCAGGCAGGAGTCGACTCAGTCTCGATCACTGAAGAGCGTGCCACTCTGAACTTGAAAGAGCCAACTGGCGGCGCGCGTTCCGCTCTGCAGAAATGGCTTGGCCGAGGCGTAGTCGTCGGGCATATGCAGATTAGGGCGGAGATCGACCGCGAAGACCCGGACTGGGTGGAAGAACTGACGGCTCTGTTCGAGCAGATCCTGATGTTCCGTGAGCGGCTGATCGAGATGGCGCAGGCCGCAGCTCAGCAGGCTGTCGGCGCCGGGGACTAGACTGCTGCGGCTGTCCGTCTAGGTGACAGCATGCTCAGGCTGGTTTGTAGAGGCTCGGTCTTTAAGCAACTTCGAATAGGCATTGATCAAGTGCTCTATCGCAGCGTCCCAACTGAACTGCTCTGCCCTCGCCCTGGCCGCCTGCCCCATTCTCTCTCTCAGGGACTGGTCATTTAGCAGTAGTTCGAGCCGCTCGACGAATGGTCCCGGGCAACGCCAGTTGACGAGAAAGCCGGTCGCTCCGTCATCGACGATCGTCGTGAGTCCACCGACCCTTGAAGCGACTACCGGCTTGCCGCATGCCGCGGCTTCCAGCGCAGCGAAACCGAAGCTCTCGTAGTACGAAGGCAGTACGCAGACATCTGTGGCGCTGTAGTAGAGCTGCAGTCTCTCCTGCGGCACAGAGCCGAGGAACTCAACCCTGTCTGAAATACCCAGGTCGGCCGCAAGGCTCACGAGGCGATCCATCTCAGGCGTGTTGTGACTTCCACCTGCAACAAACAGTTTCAGGTGTTCGACATGGTCGAGCAGCGATATCGCCTTGAAGAGCGTGTCTATGCCCTTCAGTCGCTCAAGCCGGCCCACATACAGCACGGCTTTTTCGCCGTTCAGGCCAAGCTCTTTCCGTGCGATCGTCTGGCAGACAGGAGAAAAGCGTTCAGCATCAACACCAGGTGGAGCGATGGTGATTCGATCATCACATACTCCGTAGGTGTCCCTGATTACATCGCGCTCGTGATCCGTCCACACGACGACCTGATCTGCGGTGCGCGCTACCTGTGTCTCTGAGCAGTGACGTGCTGGATGCTCGTACTCACCGGGTAGCGCAGCCTGCTTGACCGATGCCAGGGTGTGAAAACTGGTCGAGTGTGGCACATTCCAGGCTTCGCTCAACTCAATGCCGACCAGCCCGGAGAGCCAGTAGTGACTGGCCACAAGGTCGTACTGCAGGCTCCAGGTTGATGTGAATCCCTTCACCTGCTTCGTGAACTCAGGGAGAAGATCGAAAACTCCGGTCTTGTCTGTTGAAGGGGGGCCTGCAGGGAGATGGATGACCCGTGCGCCTGGAATCAGGTCGATGATCATCGGATCAAGCGGGTCGTGATGACGGGTGAAGATGTCGACCTGTATACCGCGCTCTGCCAGCGCTCGCGCCGTCTCCAGGAGATAGACGTTCATGCCGCCAGCATCCTTGAGTCCGGCCTGGACCACAGGACAGCCGTGCACGCTTATGATCGCGATTCTCTTCATGCTCGGGAGGGTTCTACCGTGACGCAACGATTCGGAACACTTCACGGTCAGAGGCGCCAAGATGGTATTTGTACGCCTCGTTGCCTCTCATGAAGTCAAACACCGCGTGCTGATCTTCGATAGAGCGGCGTATGGAAAACGCGTGATTTAGCAGGCCCACAGCCAGCTGGCGATACTCCGGATCGTACCCGGAGTTGTACAGATACCTTGTGCCACTCACCACAAATGAAAGTGATGTGGCCACTCTCACGCCGTCAAGTTCGAGGAAACAGAGCCTGGTAATCCCGCTATCTGCAAGCCTGCCTGCCACAGCCTGGAAGAAGCGCTCCCTGTCCGAAGTCATGAACTCCTGCTTCTCCAGAGTACTCGCCCTGTGCAGCCGGAAGAAGTCAGGCATTCCCTGTTCAACATCGCTACGCTCGGTCAGTTCAACATGCTCGACAGATCCGGAAGCTTCGAGGCGGCGCATCTTGCGTCGAAGCTCGTGCCTGTCCTTCTTTCGCAGACCAGAAAGGTATGCATCCCAGCTGCCAGCAAGCTGTAATCTCGGCGCTACGTCCTCACGCTCAACCTCGACTTTCCAGCCGCGCTCACTCAAGAGGTCGGGGAGCATTGTGAGCGTCTGGGACAGATCGGATACCGACTCGAACATCAATCTGCTGACCTGAGGGTCTGCGCCCAGCTCGTCGAGAACCGGTTTCACAAGGCTGCGGCCAGGCTCATCGCTGCTCACAAAGTCGTGATAGTCAACAAGATCGGTGCCGCCCAGGAACGAGACTGTGCCATCTTCTTGCGACATGGGCGCGATCAGGTCGACCTGCCCTTTATCTGAGCGAACAGCCAGGATCCTGCTGGCCTTGCCTGTTCCGAAATGCTCCCACCACGTCTGTTGCCACTCTGGTGTGTCGAATACCGTGGCTCTTGGGCATGTTGCGATTATCGCTGCCCAGTCGGTTGAAAGAGATACGAACGATTCCTCGCGAACCGAAGTCGTACAGCAGGTCATTCAGCCTCTTTCGTCATAGCGCGTTCAGGAGAAGTTAGTTTGCGGGCGATCAGCATTCGCAACGAGCCGTTCAGGCTCAGGTAAGAAGCTTAACAACCGATTCGAGGTCTGGCTCGACATACTCGAGTTCAACCAGCGCTCGCTTCTCGGCGGTCCCAGGATCTTTCAAACCGTTACCAGTTAAGATGCAGACAACGGTCTGATCGGTTACATCCACGCCCAGGCTGCCCAGCTTAAGCAGCCCCGCGACCGATGCAGCCGAAGCTGGCTCGCAGAATATTCCCTCTTCACGGGCGAGCATCAGATAAGCCTCGACAATCTCGCGGTCCTCGACCTTGTCGATGACTCCTCCTGACTCCTCACGCGCGGCAAGCGCAGTCTTCCAGCTCGCGGGGTTTCCTATCCTGATGGCGGTAGCGATCGTTTCCGGGTTGGGAACGGGCTCTCCGAGGACGATAGGCGCAGCCCCAGCCGCCTGGAAGCCCATCATCCGCGGCGTCGACTTTGCCATGCCCAGTTCTTGCGCCTCTTTGTAGCCCTTCCAGTAAGCCGTGATGTTTCCGGCGTTGCCGACTGGCAGGCACATCATGTCCGGCGCTTCACCAAGCTCCTCAACGATCTCGAATGAGCCTGTCTTCTGCCCTTCAATCCGAAACCTGTTGACGGAATTGACGAGCTCGGCGTCGATGGCATCGACAAGATCGAATACTGTGGTCAGCGCGTCATCGAAACTGCCGTTCACAGCGAGGATGCGGGCACCATATGCCATCGCCTGTGCCAGTTTGCCAAGCGCGATCTCGCCTGATGGAACAAGGACGATGGTCTCCAGGCCGTACCTGGCGCCATACGCGGCAGCTGCAGCACTCGTGTTACCGGTCGACGCACAGACAATCCGCTTCTTGCCGGCTTCCAGCGCCTTGGCGACAGCCATCACCATGCCGCGGTCCTTGAAAGAGCCGGTGGGGTTGCATCCTTCCAACTTGAAATAGAGGGCCTTGCATCCTAGCCTCGGGCCGATGTTCTCCGAGAGAACCAGGGGCGTGCTGCCTTCTCCGAGCGAGATGATCGGTGTGGCATCGGTCACCGGCAGGTGGTCGCGGTAGCGTTCTATTACGCCAGGTCGTGCGGCCAAAGCGCGTGCCTCTCCCAATGGTTCCGATTGACTGGCTGGTTTCTGGTGAACGGCAGCGACAGGAATACTGACAGCGACCGCCTTGGACATCTCGGGAACGGCTCAGTCAGCGTGATCATAAGACTCAACTCGGATCAGGTTGTCCAGCTCGACAACCACGTCGAGCCCGCTCAACCGGTCAGCCGCCTCTTGCATGTTAGCTTCTAATGCAGAGTGAGTCATTATCACGAGGTCTGCGACGCCTTCGCTTTCGTTCGTATCCATCTGGATCACTGAGCGAATGCTGATATCTGCATCACCAAGCACCTGCGCTACCTGTGCGAGCACTCCAGAGCGATCTGCAGCTGTCATCCTGATGTAGTAGCGGCATCGGTGACTTCCCATCTCGGCAAGTTCGAGTTCAGCGGCACCAGCAGTGGCTGGCGCAGTATCTGCGGTGGAGCGAGCAACGCTGAGGACATCGCCAAGAACAGCTGAAGCTGTTGGCTCAGGTCCAGCTCCCGGACCCTGCAGCCACAAAGCGCCGACAAGATCGCCTTCGATCTCCACCATGTTCAACGCGCCGGAGACCGAAGCCATCGGCACTCCAACAGGCACCAGCGATGGGTGGACTCGCAGCATCAATCCATCTGCAGTGCGTTGTGCGGCGCCGATCAGCTTGATGGTGAACCCGAGCTCGTCTGCATAACGGAAATCCTTCGCATCAACCTTCCGTATTCCCTCTCGGTACACAGCATCGACCGGCGCGCTGACCCCAAAAGCCAGCTGCCCGAGGATCACTATCTTGTAGAGGGCATCGAAGCCATCGACATCAGCAGTCGGATCTGCCTCTGCGTAGCCAAGCCGCTGCGCGTCTGCCAGCACATCTGCGTAGGCAGCGCCCTCGCTGGACATGCGTGTGAGGATGTAGTTAGTCGTGCCGTTGATGATCGCGCGGATCGAGTTGATCTGATTAGCGGCGAGATCATTCTCTATCGCATCCAGCACCGGAATTCCGCCGCCAACGCTCGCCTCGTAAAGCAATTGCGTCCCCTGCTGTTGCGCGGTGGCGAGCAGCTCTCCGCCGCGCTTGGCCAGAACTTCCTTGTTAGCGGTAACCACATGCTTGCCGGATTCCAGTGCGCTGGTGATCAGCTCAAAAGCCGGATTCTCTCCACCCATAACCTCAATGACGATCTCGATATCTGGATCGCTCACGACATCTTGAGGGTTGGATGTGAGGGCTGATTGAGGCAGGCTCGCGTCTCTTGGCTTTGATACGTCCCGAACGGCGGCTTTAGAGACTTCCAGCTTCACGCCAGACCTATCGGCCATCCCGCGATCGCTCGAAATGGCCCTGGACACAGCCGAGCCGACTACGCCGAGCCCGAGAAGACCGATCTTTACCGTGCGCATTTGAACTCCAGTTGGACAGTGATGAATCGCGCTTGAGCAGAGTCACACAGGCGAGAATAGGACAGTCCAGTTAATCCGTGACCTAAGGATCGTGCCATTTAGCAACGAGTGACTACTGGGCAGGCGCGCTGATTCCGGGAATTCCACGTGGCGTGGGCACAGCCGTAGGTGGCACGCCACTAATCGACGCTCCCTCCGGCAACAATCCCTGTAGCTGGTCCTGCTGCCCGGCCGCTGCAGTAGCGGGGAGCGAATTCAGTGACACCTGCTTGTTGATCCAGTTAGTGATATCGCTGTCCAGGTCGAGATATAGATCGATGCTGCGGCGCTCTTCATTCAAGAAGATCGTCATCGCAGTGTCCTTCAGAATCTCGAGCGCATCTGGCTCCACCTCGCGCGCCTCCTGGTACTCCTCCACGACCAGGATTGACCAGAGATTCGTCTCTTCGTCGAGCTGCGGCGTTGTGGTAGTCCTCAGCGGCAGGATGCGCTCACCGTTCTCATTAAGGCCAAACAACAGGCGATCGATCTGGCGTGCCACGATGCCTTCAGGCATCCAGCCAAGATCACCCTTTTCACGCGGCGCATCAAAATCGTCGGAGAACTCGACCACGATGTCCTCAATGGGCGCTCCGGCGTTCAGCTCTCTCTGGATGAGGCTCACCGTCTGCGCGTCATTGCGGGTAAGCATGATCTGGTAGACGTGAACCTGGGGCTGGATTCTCTCCACGTTCTGGCCAACAACTTCTCGCACTCGCTCCTGGAACAGAACCTTCTTCAAGAAGTCGCGCCAGACCTCTTCGGGCAGGCCGACCCGGTTCAGGAACTGGCGCTTGGCCTCTTCAACATTGGTCTGGAACTCGCCAGACTGCTGATCATCGGCTGTGACTGCGAAGCCGAGGATGAACTGGATTCGCTCTTCCACTTCCTCTTCCGAAACGGAGACTCCAAGTTTTGGAGCCAACTGGAATGCAAGCTCCGCCTCCTGGATGATCTGGAGCGCCTCGAATACGGAAGTTCCGAGCTGGAACGGCACTCCGATCTCTTCGCTGAGGCGCTGGTTGAACCTGATGAGATCGACAACGTCGCCGCGCGAATACTCGACCTCGCCAACGCGAATGGCCAGCTCTCTCGGTGGGGCGACGAACTGGTTCCAGAAGGCAACGCCCAGCACAGCCATGAGCACTGCCAGTATCCCGAGTCCACCGAAGATATAAGGACGGGCGTTCCGATCCCGCTCTTTCTTCTCTCGAAGAAGATCGAATCGGGACTTGGTCGCCCGTTGCGTGATACTCCGCTGGCCAGCCGCGTAATCGCCAGCCGGGGTCGCGGCAGGCTCCTGGATGTTCTCGGAATTTGTCATCGTCGAATCTTCAGCAGGATCGGAACAGGGTCAGACGGAGGCTACTTCTCTTCCTCTTCTGGCTCAGAATCGGCCTCAGCCTCGGCGTCACTTGACTCATCGCTTTCATCAGAGTCTTCGTCTTCCGATGCCTCTTCGGCTTCGCTCGAAGCTTCAGGTTCGTCAGCGGCTTCGGAATCATCCTCGGCATCCGCTGAATCCTCTGACTCAGCGCTAGCTTCCGTCTCAGTTGCCTCAGTCGTGTCCGTAGTCTCTTCGGACTGTTCGGACTCGTCAGATGATTCAACGCTTGCAGCGGCCTCTGTGGATTCGTCAGAACCGCTCTCTTCACCATCCGATTCCGACGGCGCAGCAGCCTGGGAGATGGACCCGGTGACGCGCAGATGGCTTGGCGCAAAGGGGAGTAAGGCCAGGTGGCGAGCTCGTGATATAGCTGTGCTCAGCTCTCGCTGGCACTTGGCGCAGTTGCCAGACTTCCTGCCAGACTCGATTCGCCCCCGGTCATTTATGAACCGGCGAAGGACTGAGACATCCTTGTAATCGACCGCCCCGACCTCTTTGCATACGCACTGGCGCCTGCGCCTGCCGGAGAACCTGCGGGTGCCCGGCCGGCCTCCGCCTCTTGAATCCCTGCCCTGTGAAGTTGTCATCTTTCTCCTTGTGGAATGGACATCCCGGACCTACCGGGAATGGAAGCTGCTACCAGGGCAGCTCCTCCACGTCTTCTGCCGGTGCGGCGGACTGTCCGCCGTTACCGTTTGCAAATTCTCCGCCAGGTGAGCCAGCGGATTGCGACCCTGCGAACTCCTCGCCACCCTGTCCTTCAGGACGGTCCAGGAAGATCACTCGAAAGGCACGGACTTCGAGGCTCGTCCTCTGCTGCCCGTCGTTCCCTGTAAAGGTGTTCGTGCTCAGACGCCCCTCTACAAAAACTCGCCGCCCCTTGGCCAGGTACTGGTTAACAGACTCTGCCTGCCGATCCCATGCCGTCACCGTGAACCACTCGGTGTTGTCCTGCCACTCGCCAGACGAATCGCGCGAGGGATTGTTCACTGCGAGCCGGAAATCGGTAACCGCTGTGCCGCTCGGCGTGTACCGCATCTGCGGCTCCGTCCCGGCACGGCCTATGAGAAGTATCTGGTTGAGAGTCATCTGCGTTCCCCCCGGCTCATGATGCGTTATCGGGGGCTCAGCTCTCGGCGGCTGCCTTCTTAGGCGTTTCCTTAACGATCAGATGGCGGAGAACAGCCTGGTCGGCGTCCATAGCCTTGTTGATCGCGGGCGTGGCAGACGGTTCGATGCTGAACCGAGCCAGATAATACGCCCCTTCCGCATTTTTCTTGATCGGATATGACAGTGATCGCCTGCCCCACAGCTCGGCCGAGCTGACCTCGCCACCGTTGTCAGTGATAAGGGATGTAACCGTCTCAACGGACTTCTGACCGTCCTCATCAGACGAGGCGCCGGGCAGAATCCACATCAGTTCGTATTCGCGCAAAGTCTCTTTACCAGCTCTTTAGTGAGTTTGAAATCGCCTGTTGGCGGCGTTCTGGCACAACCTCAAAAGTATAGCACGAGGGCGATCCTGAAATCAGTTATTACCTGGTGCACCGCGTTGTGAATGTTTGCAGCTGCTCAGGCGTCGTCCAGTCCTGGAACGTGGAAGTCGGTTGCGAAGCTGGACACAGCAGTCTTGATCCGGGCGAGCGCGACCTCATCGTTAGCGGACTTCACAGCATCGACAATAAACCCTGCAACAGTCTCCATGTCGGAGACAGACATCTTCCGCGAAGTGACTGCAGGAGTGCCGATGCGGATGCCGCTCGTGACCATCGGGGATTCGGGGTCGCCGGGAATCGTGTTCTTGTTGACCACTATGCCCGCTGCGTGCATCGCCGCCTCTGCCGCCTTGCCCGTGAGGCCCATCGGACGCATGTCTACCAGCATCAGGTGATTATCGGTTCCGCCAGAGACGATTCGAAGTCCGCCAGCAGCGAGGGCAGATGAAAGCGCCTGGGCGTTCTGGACGATCTGGGTCGCGTACTGCTTGAACTCCGGCTGTACAGCCTCATTGAACGCTACTGCCTTGGCAGCGATCGAATGCATCATCGGCCCGCCCTGCATGTTCGGGAACACGGCCGAGTTGTACTTGCGTGCATGATCGGATCGGGTGAGCGCCATCGCGCCACGCGGCCCTCGCAGCGTCTTGTGTGTAGTTGTTGTCACGATGTCAGCGTGCTGCACTGGCGAAGGATGTGCGTCCCCAACCACGAGCCCCGCGATGTGCGCAACGTCTGCAAGCAGGTACGCGTCCACCGAGTCGGCGATCTCACGGAATCTCGCGAAGTCGATCTCTCGCGGGTACGCCGTGTATCCACACACGATCAGCTTCGGCTTGAACTCCTCTGCCGCCTGAGCGACAGCGTCGTAGTCGAGCTGTTCTGTCTCAGGATCGACTCCGTAGTGACCGAACTCGAAGAGCTTCCCTGAGAAGTTGACCGGTGACCCATGGGTCAGGTGGCCTCCGTGGTCGAGGGACATTCCAAGCACGCGATCACCCGGCTTGAGCAGAGCGAAATATGCCGCCATGTTGGCCTGCGAGCCGCTGTGTGGCTGAACATTGGCGTGCTCGGCTCCGAACAGCTCTTTCGCACGGTCAATCGCAAGACTCTCAACGGCATCCACATGCTCGGTGCCCGCGTAGTAGCGACGCTCCGGGTAGCCCTCTGCGTACTTGTTTGTGAGCACAGATCCAGTCGCGGCCAGCACAGCCGCGCTGGCGTAGTTCTCGGACGCGATCAGCACGAGGTTTTCCCGGAGCCGTCGCTCCTCTGCCTCGACTACTCTGGCGACTGCCGGGTCGCTGCTCAAAAGCGATGACGGTACGACCATCAGACTCTCCGCAAGGTGATAAGAAGAAGTAGGCCTGACAGTGTATCGCCGCCCGGCCCGCTCTCCCATACTGCTCATCGGAATTCCTGCGTGAGTTATGCTCAACGCCCCGCAGAACAGATACGCCCTGCACGGAGTGATATGACCCAGCAACGCGAGACGCCCGACATCGAGCCACACGGCCTGCTTGAAGAGATCACCGAAGTTCCCGAACGTGCGATGGTGATCTTCGCTCACCCCGACGACGCCGAGATTGGCAGCGGCGCGACCGTGGCCAGGTGGACAGCCGCAGGTTGCGAGGTTGTGTACGTTCAGTCGACAAGCGGCTCATCCGGAAGTAACGACAGATCGATGACTTCGGATGAGATCGTCCCGATACGGGCGGCAGAGCAGCGAGAGGCCGCGTCGACTGTGGGAGTCGAGACTATCGAAGTGCTGGATCATGCCGATGGATGGCTTGATCCCGACCGTGTCTTCCTGGAAGAGCTGGTGAGGCTAATCCGAAAACACAGGCCGGAGGTGGTCTTCGCGCATGATCCGGAGCGCTTTTCCGGCTTCAATCACAGGGACCATCGCGCAGTAGGCATCACTGCCAAAGACGCTATCTATCCATACGCCCGTGACCATCTGCACTTCCCTGACCAGATCGAAAAAGAAGGACTCCAACCCTGGAAGGTCAAGCATCTTCTGATGTGGGGAACGGATCAGCCAAACGTGATCATCGACGTTTCAGACACGCTTGAGACGAAGATCGAGGCGTTGTTCAAGCACGAGAGCCAGGTTGGCGGTCTGGCGACGAACGTCGATGTTGCCACTCGCCTGAAAAAACGTGCGAGCGATGCGGCTGATGGATTCAATTTCGACTATGCAGAAAGGTTCCGCAGGATCACCGCGAGACCCTGAAGACCTGATATGCCATATATCGATCTCCTGACCCACATCCTGCCCGGCGTTGACGACGGTCCAACCTCCATGGATCAGAGCGTTGCGATGGCGAAACAGGCGGCCAGCGAGGGCAGCCAGACACTGGTCGCAACGCCTCATCTGCGAGATGTTGAGCTGAACTCCAACCCTGCTCAGATCAGAGAACTGGTTGCTGACCTGAACTCCCGCCTTCGCAGAGAGGCGGCTGGCGGCGGACCAACTGTGCGCGTGCTCACCGGCATGGAGAATCGGATAACTCCCGATCTGCCAGACCGCATCGAGGCAGGTAACTCGCTGACATTGAACGGTTCGAGATTCGTGCTGCTGTCTCTGCCCTTCTCGAACTTCCCTTCGTTCATGGAAGATGTGATCGTCCGGATTCGCATGAAGCGGCTCATTCCAATCCTGGTCAGGCCGGAGAGGAACATCGTCCTGCGACAAGATATGGGGCAAATGCGCGAGCTGATCGAGCACGGCACTCTGTTCATCGTCACAGCGGGGAGCATCACAGGCGGCTTCGGCAAGGAAGCACAGCGCGCAGGACTCCGAATGATCCAGCAACGCCTCGCGCACGCAGTGGCATCGGACACCCATTCACTTCACGGGGTCCGGCCACCGGGATTGAGTAGAGCGTTCAGATGGGTCGAGCGGGCGACCGACTACGTCACTGCCTTTCGGCTCCTCGAAGAGCAGCCGGGAATGATCCTGCAGGGCCACTCACCTGAAGCGGAATCTGAAGACAGCGATCCAGGCGAGCGTTCCTGGGGACGCTTCCTGCCGCTGCCAGGCCTGAGAGGCAGAAGCTAACCGAGCGCAAGCCCGCGGACGAGCCTGACGAAGAGCCATGTGATCGGCTGGAACAGCCGGTGAATGTACGTCGTGCCCCATGTGACAGCGATTCCGACCGCGGCTCCGCCCAGCACATCGCTTGGGTAGAAAACTCCCGCATAGACGCGAGCCAGGCCATAGATCAGCGCTGCGCCAAAGATCATGTACCCGAATCGGCGGTTCACCATCCACGCAGCCGAACCTGCTGCGAACCCGATGGCCACAGGATTGGCAGGAAACGAAGGATCGGTCGCCCGATAAAACATCAACTCGATCTCGCTCAGCACCTCGTACGGTCTCTTCCGGTCCCACGCCACGTTGAAGAGAACAACAGCGACATTGGACAGTCCGATAGAACTGATACCGATCAGCACCCAGTACTGTGCGCGGGTCCGCCGCTCCCGATCGCTGATGGCAAACCACATCGCGAACATCGAGAGTGAAAACAGAAGCGGCATCAGGTAGTCGGTGGCAATCACTCGCGCCATGTCGTCGATGAACGTGGCATTGCCTTGCAGGCCGTTGAGCCAGATAACCAGCTCTCGATCGATGGGGTTCACTGGCGCCACCTCCGCCAGGCCAGCACCGTGATGCTCCATCTATCGGACAGTGCAAGAAGCGCCCTGGCATCGTCGGCAAGCTCAACTTTGAATCTTGACCACGATCGCTTCACAGCAGCCAGGTAGTCGCTCGTTTCGAGTAACTCAAGGCCGTCGGACTCTCCAAACCGGTTCGCGACTGCCTCATTGCGCTCGAATCGATCAGGAAGCAGCTTTCTGTTGATCAATCCACCAAGAGCCGAGACGATCACCGCGATAAGAGCCGACAAAGGGAACCATGTTGCCTGGCCTGTCCCGGACAGTCCGCCATCCACATCGTTCACGTTTCTTGCGGCGCCGAGGTCACCCCAATCTGCCCTGCCCCAGAGCCGCGTCGATGAGTCAGCCTCGACCGATCCTGCGGCCCACGGCCCTTCAACCCACAGCGGCATGAGGAAGAAGAGCGCTGCCCCAGCAATGATCAGGACCACTCCGAGATAGCGAGTCATCAATCGCCCCGGCAACAGCCAGAGGCCCCTGAAACCGCCAATCGAGACGGCGATCTGAAGAGTTCCGAGTGTCGCGAGCGCGGCGAAATAGAAGTAGTGGCGAGCAAACAGCGCCTGGACGTCTGATGGATCAGGGGTCAATTGACTGTGAAC
Source organism: Dehalococcoidia bacterium (assembly GCA_028281895.1). Taxonomy (GTDB): domain Bacteria; phylum Chloroflexota; class Dehalococcoidia; order Lucifugimonadales; family Lucifugimonadaceae; genus JAJCYX01. The sequence continues at coordinate 19,715 of JANQIZ010000238.1, read as the reverse complement.
TCACACTGTGTGACGCGCTTAATCGACGAGTGAAATGGCACGGACTCAAAGCACGATACGGCAATCGCCTTTAGAAGTCTGCCGGAACAGCAACAACATGCAGATCAACCCCGGGCTGGCATTCCGGATGCAGGATCTATCCGCCACCCGGCACAACCGGCGTGCACCACTCCATGTAGTCCGGATTGTCGCCCTTCACTGTTGCGAAATACAGCTCCTGCAGCTTCTTCGTGATCGGACCAACCTCACCATCTGCGATCTTACGGTTGTCCAGCTCGCCCATCGGCGTGATATGCGCTGCAGTGCCGGTCAGAAACACCTCATCTGCCAGGTAGAGCTCACTGCGGTGGATCCTGCGCTCCACGACCTCCATGCCAAGCGCCTTCGAGGCAAGCTCTATCACCGAGTCACGAGTAATGCCTAGAAGACAGTTGTCAGTCTCTGAAGGTGTTGAGATTCTCCCGTCAGAGATCATGAACAGGTTCTCGCCGCTGCCCTCGGAAACCGTGCCGTCCCAGTTGAGCAGCACAGCCTCGTCATATCCCGCGGTGACTGCCTCTGTCTTCGCCAGGATGCTGGTTGTGTAGAGACCAGTGATCTTCACGCCGGTCGGCATGATCGAATCTTCCGGCCGACGCCACGACGACGTCTGGCACCTGATCGGCCTGTCGTTCTCGATGTAGTTGCCAAACGGCAGAACCACGAGGGTGAATTCGTTGTCGAGTTCGTGGAGCTTCAGATTGGCAACCGCCTCCTGGCCCTTGAATGCGAGCGGCCTGATGTACACATCTTCACGGAAACCGTTTCGCTCGATCAGCTCCACCGTTATCTGGCAAAGCTCCCCAACGTCGTACGGCAGCTCGATTCGCAGCATCCTGCACCCGCGGAGCAATCGCTCGTAGTGCTCGCGCAGTCGGAAGACGTACATCTTGCCGTGCGCCTCGTTCCAGTTGCCGCGGATGCCCTCGAATACCGCCGTGCCATAGTGAAGCGCGTGCGTCATGACGCCTACCTTCGCATCCTCGAGGGGAACCTGTTTCCCGCCCAGGAACGCGTATGTATCTGGCGTCATGGCTTTTCGCTCCAAGTCTGCTAACCGCTAGTCATAACGATGCCCGCACACGTCGCGGGCAACTCTTCGTCGAACTTTTCGACAGACCGGGCAATTATACGTTTGGAAGCCCGCCGGACAACCACCACGATCGTGCCATGAGCTGTCACATGCAAATGGCACACTCAAACCAACTCTGCCGGTATGCACAGGACAGATGACGCATGCTCGGTGGTTGCGATACTCTTCACGTCAGACTCTCGACGCAGCCGCTTTTAATGCGGACGGATCTCCAGGAGCAGATAAGTAGATGACCGAGCAGGCCAACTCCGGGTGGGGCATGACAGTCTCACGTCGCTTTGACACCGAAGCCGAGGCCAATAGTGCGGTGGACGACCTCCGCCAGGCCGGGTTTATCGAACAGGAGATCACCGTCTGGCAGCAGCAAGGAACCATTGAGTCTCCCAACGAAGACGCGATGGCCCGCTCAGTCGAAGGACTGCTGGGTGGAGGCGTTATCGGCGGGCTTGCTGCATTCTTCCTGACGATTGCGATCAGCTGGGCGTCTAACGAAAGAACCGACGAGGAGCTGGCTGCTATTGCCACAATAGTTGGCGCCCTTGCTGGCGCGCTCATCGTCACCGCCAGCCTGACGTTCCTCTCCAGGCGAATCAGCTTCAGCCACCCGCATGAGGAGCATTTCGTACCCGGCTCCGTGGTAACCGTGCAGGTTGGGGACCGTGAAGCGCAGGCCAGAGAGGTCTTCGACAAGCTCGGCTAGCTTCACCTACTTAGAGGCAAGAAGCCAGAAAAACGTCTCTGGTCCGTCGATCCCCTCCTCAATGGTCTCAACCCACGCCCGGTCAACCTTGAGTCCGGCGTTTTCGGCCAGTTCTTGAGCGTGACCCGGATCGTGATAGCTCCAGAACATTGGCGCGCCCAGCCAGTCTTCCTCCCAATACTCGGCCGCGCCACGCTTCCCGAAAGAGGCCAGGAACAGCCCTCCCGGCCTGAGCCAGCTGGCGATGTTCAGCATGAGTTGCTCGTGTCCGTCTCTGGGCACATGGATCATCGAAAAGAACGCAGTGACGACATCGAAGGAATCCGAAGGAAGCTCCAGCTTCGTCATATCTGCGTGCAGAAATTTCGCGCCGGAAACGTTCTGGCGCGCTAATTCCAGTTGCCGTGACGAGAAATCGACACCGGTAACGCGAAAGTGCCGTGAAAGAAGCTGCGTGAACGGCACGCCGGCACCACATCCGAGATCCAGCGCATCTCCACCTTCAGGCAGTCGCGACGTCAGTTCAGCAACCAGGGCTTCGACCTGAGTGCGGACTCCATCTCCTGATCGGGAGCCACTAACCCGCGCCAAGTACTCGTCGGCAATCGTGTCGTAGCCACTACGCACAGTGTCACGTGGATCGATGCATTGCTCGCGGGCCATCAGTGCTCGCTCACCGTGTGACTGCTGATCCAGTCGAAGTTGATGTCCTGGCCCAGCCCCGGAGTTGCGGGCATATGGATGTTTCCATCTGAGTCCATCTCATCAACGATGCTGTTGAGATACTCAGGCGGCTGATCGTAGTCGACGAACGGGTGGAGAAGGCCTCGCTCGTACCATCTCGCATTGCTGATCGCGCCGAGTACCGCCAGGTTTCCTGGTCCGCCGCCATGGATCTCCGCGTCCATGTTGAAGCTCTCCGCCAGGTGGGCGATCTTCATGCTCGGCCCAATCCCGCCGACATCCATCACGCCGGTGCGGGCGATGTCGCACACGCCACCTGCGATCCACTCGGCCCGTGTATGGAACTTGCCTCCCGCGTACTCCGGGCCAAGAACCGGGATGTCGAGGTTCTCAGCAAGCCATCTGTATGACGAGGTCGAATGCTCGTCCATCGGCTCCTCGTACCAGTAGTAGTCCAGCTTCTGAATCCCCAGACCCAGCTCGAAGGCCTCTGTTCTGCTGTACCAGTGGTTGGCATCGAGCATTAGCGGAATGTCAGGCCCGACAGCCTCTCGAACAGCGGCGCACGCCTTGATATCCATCTTCACGCTTGGCGCCCACGACACAGGCGGCATCCACGTGTGAAGCTTGATCGCCTTGTAGCCTCGTTGGATCAGCCATTCCGCGAATCGGCCATAGTCTTCCGGAGTGGCCAGACCGTTCTCCATCTCATCGCCACACATCGTGCTGCCGTAGGCAGGAACCCTGTCTCGGTAACCGCCCAGAAGCTTCCAGACGGGAGTGTTGAGCGCATTGCCTGCAAGATCCCACAAAGCCATCTCGACGGTCGCTATGGTCTTGTCTGAAAGCTGCGATCCGCTGCCGCGCTGCCACCTTGCGAGACCCTGCCACAGCTTTTCGCGGTCCATCGGGTCCTCGCCCATCAGGACCTTCTTGACGTAGTTCTCGATCAGGTACGGACGCAAAGATTCCACTGCGCCAAAGGAACGCCCCGAATTACCCTCGTCGTCCGTGATCGTAATCATCGCCTGACGAGCCTCGTGCGCATCGCCGGGGTGCGTATGCCCATCCGTGTCGTGAACGGTGTGCGATGTGTAAGTGAAGACGGTTACCTTGATCTGCTCGATCTTCATTGGCGATTCCCAGGTGGCTAGTTCTTTAATGCCCGCGGTGTGAACACGGAGCTTGGATCGGAGAGGCCGAAGGTTAACGGTCGGCTGGCCGAGAGTCGAGATCGTTTAGGCGCAGTCCGGCATCTTCGAATACACTGCCCATCCACTTCACGCAGCGACGAATCCAACACGTCAGTTCGCAAAGGGCAACCGGACAGCGAGCATGACCAACACGGGACATAACGAAGCTCCCACTCGCGAGAATCGCGACGGCGCAGTTCGCCGGCCCGCGCTGTCGGTGATCCTGTTTTCACTGGCCGTGATCGTCGCCGGGGCTGGATTCATCACGTGGGCGCTGGTTCGTCCACAGCCGAGAACTGTGGAGATCATCATCCCAACACCGGGACCGGTGACGGTGCATGTCGCGGGCGAGGTGATGCATCCGGGCGTCTACACACTGCCGCCGGGCAGCCGCACTTCAGACGCGATCGAGGCAGCCGGTGGAGCGACGACCGAGACAGGCATCAATCTCGCAGCGCTGGTGCACGATGGTCAACTTGTCACCGTTATCGGCATCGCATCCGCCCCAGTCGATGGACAGACGGAGGAGTCTCCTGGACAGGCTCCTGCCATCCTCGTCGACCTGAACACAGCTTCCGCGAGCCAGCTTGAGAGCCTGCCCAACATCGGACCCGCAAGGGCAAGTTCGATCATCAGTTTTCGCGAACGGAACGGCCCGATCCTCTTCGTGGATGATCTGACCGCGATCGATGGCATCGGCCCTTCGACAGTCGAGGGACTGAGGTCGATGGTGATCCAGCCGTGAGGCTGCCCATCGCTGCCGGTCTCTTCGTAGTCGGGATCGTGATCGCATTCGGAGCGGGTCCGCTGCTCCAGGACAGCCTGTCCCGCGCGGCGCTATTTGGCACTGCCACAGGACTCATCATCCTGCTTGCGATTCTTGTGAGAAGCAGACAGCAAGTCGCAGTTGTGGCGGCGTTGCTGATCGTTATCCTCGGTATCGCAAGAGTTGCCGCTGTAGATATCGGTCCGGCGACAGATCGTCTAAACGTCCCTGAAGATGGTGAGCCGGTTCAGGTCGAGGGATGGCTCACCGACGATGCGCGCCGTGCAGGCGGCGGAGTACGACTGAACGTTAAGGCGACAAGAGTCAACGATCAGCCAGCAGACTTCACCCTCACCGTATTCGCCAGCGGCCTCTCAGATCGCACCGGATCAGGCAGAAGCTCGACCGGATTCAGATACGGCGACCTGTACGAGTTCGAAGGCAGGTTCTCCGCAGGAGCAACACACCCTGACGAGACTCGCGCCGGAGTGGTGTTCACTGGCGTGGTCGATCTCGTTGGCGGTGGACACGGGAACTCTGTTCGCGGCGCTGTCGCCGCAACTCGTGAGTGGATCTCGTCAAACCTTGGCGAGAGCCTGTCTGAACCTGCCGCATCGCTTGGCCAGACGATGCTTGTCAACGACCGAACCGGTCTCTCCAACGAGACTAACCTCGATTTCCGCGAGTCAGGCACATCGCATCTGCTCGCGATCTCAGGGTTGCATGTTGTGCTGATCGGCGGTCTCGCGCTGGGTCTCGCATCGTCGATCTTCGGCAGGCGAGGCCAGTACTACCTGCTGATCCCACTGAGCGTGACGATCGGGTACGCGGCGCTGGCAGGGTTTTCGCCATCCGTTACTCGTGCGGCGATCATGTTCAGCGTCGCGCTCCTGGCTCGAGCCATCGGACGGCAGAACGCGTCGCTGCCCGCGATTGGCATGGCTGCTGCGGCAATGGTGCTCATCACGCCAGACATCATCAGATCAATCTCCTTCCAACTGAGCTTCGCAGCGATATCGGGCATCGCGCTGCTGACACCAAGACTTCAGGACATTGCGGCACGGATCTTCCCGTCACATGGAATCGGCGAATCAGATGGGAACCGTTTGATAAATGCAGCGGTTTCGAGTGTTGCCGTCTCTATTGCTGCCACACTTGCCACCTGGCCGCTCATTGCAGTCAACTTCGGTGGAGCGCCGGTATGGGGCGGCCTTGCAACAATCCTTGTTCTGCCTGCGGTGCCTCTGCTGATAGTCACATCGGCGATAGCCGCTCTCGTGACCGGTCTTGATGCGACTCTGGGCGAGATCGTCGGGTGGCCTGCCTGGTTGCTGGCTGAGTACATCGTCGAAGTGGCAGCGCTGTTTAGGTCGATTCCACCGGGAATAATCGACACCGCAGAGTGGAGCGTTCTGACCGCGGTTGTCTTCTATACCGCCGTGGCGCTGGCGTTCTGGTGGCGGCCGCTGACGATGAAGCTCCGACCTCGTGCGATCAACCCGAAACGGGCTGGAAACCGGCACTTACGAATCGGTCATTTTGCAGCCGATGGCGTTCCCACATGGTCCGTTCTGCTGGCCGTCGTAGCCGCAGTGATCGCGTGGACGGGAGCTGCAACTGCTGCTGGCACAGACGAGCTTGAGGTGACGTTCTTCGAAACTGAACGCGGCGACATGATCCTGATCCGAACACCCAATGGATCATCCGCGCTCATCGACGGCGGCAGGGATCCGTTTGGGGCGGTGCGACGCCTCGATGCCGCTCTCCCATTCTGGGATCGATCTCTGGACCTGCTGTTGGTGACTCACCCCGATGCCGATCACATCGGCGGCACACAGGCGGTGCTGGAGCGATACGAAGTCGCCAATGTAGCCGAAGCTCCAGTCGATCATCCAAGCACAGTCCATGCGGCATGGCGCCGAGCTATCGAAGAGTGGGAAGGCCACACGTGGACTGTTGGACCAGGCACAGTGATCGCGCTGGATGACGAGATCACGCTGGAGGTGCTGTCGAGCGGTCCTCCATTCCCAGATGCCAGCATCAACGACGCGTCAATCGTCACAATGCTGCGATACAGAAACTTCTCGATGCTGCTCACAGGAGACATCACGTCTCTGGTCGAACGCCGCCTGCTGGAGTCGGGCCATGATCTGCGTGCGACTGTGTTGAAGGTGCCGCATCACGGGAGCGACACCTCATCTACCCAGCAGTTCCTCGATGCGGTGGATCCTGAGATGGCAATCGTCCAGGTTGGCACAGACAACCGGTTTGGGCATCCAACATCGAACGTGATGGAACGTCTTCGCTCGAACTTGCCAGAAGACAGGATTTACATCACCAGCGAGCACGGCGAAGTCACAGTCAAGACCGACGGGCGCACTCTCAAAGCCATCTCCAGGAGCTAGCTTCCTAGAATCCCCGATTTGTTACAGGGTCGGGAATACCGTCCCAGCGGGAATCGCCCTGTGATCGCTTCACCGCTATCACCTTCACCACGTCCGGGTTGCCAAGGCCATGCACCGGCTGGCCGGTCAAGACGTTGACTGCGTTCTCGCCCCATCGTTTTGCGCCTTCTGCTGAGGTCACATCAGAAGCGCCGGCAAAGTGCGGAGTGATCGTCAGGTTCGGAATCTTGAGCAGAGGACTCTCAGCACCCAGTGGCTCAATCTCGGTCACATCGATGCCCGCTGCGTAGATCACGCCGGTCTCAAGAGCTTCCTGCAGACCCGCTTCATCTACGAGTGGCCCGCGTGCGCAGTTAATGAAGATAGCTGTCGGCTTCATCTTCCTGAAGCTCTCGATGTTGAAAGCGTGGTTAGTCTCGGCAGTAGCGGGCGAGTGCACAGTTATGAAGTCTGACTCGGCGAGAAGTGTTTCGAAGTCGACAAGATGTACGCCGTACAGGTCAGCGGTTGTCTGCGGCACGTATGGATCATGAGCGATGATCCGTGATGGACCGAAACCTCTGGCTCGACTTGCGAATGCCCGTCCGATGTTGCCGAGTCCGTATATGCCAACTGTGTTGCCGGCGATCCTTCGCAGCTTGCCGCGTAGAGCGTTCACATCTGCAGGCCGGTCGCTCCAGTGACCTTCCTTCGTGGCCTCTCGAAGCTCCGGCACCTGCTTGGTGAGGGACAGCAGCAGCGCCATGGCATGATCCGCCACTTCGCTCGTATTGATGCCAGGAGTGTTGGTGACTGCGATGCCCAGCTCGGTAGCCGCTTCGAGGTCAACCGAATCCACGCCGACACCGCTGCGGCCCACCATCTTCAGGTTTGGCAGCGCCTCCAGCACCTTGCGGGTGGTGTCTGGAACAGTGCCCACCAGCAGAACATCGGCATCCGAGGCGGCTGCTATCACCTGCTCTTCGGTGTCGCATGAGATGTACTCGACTTCGATTCCGGCCTCTTTGATCACATCCAACGTGATGTCACTGGGCGGTCGGTTGTTCATCGTGATGACGACTTTTCTGGGTGCCATTGCGCTTCTCCGTGTTGCGTGTCCCATTCGCCTACGCCATCGTTCGAACCAGAGCCTGGCGTAGTATCTTGACCGCCACGCAATATGCCCATGGCCAGTCCATGTTGCAAGTCTGCATCGCACGGATCCCGAACATGCCAAATCAGCCGTTCTCTACACGCTTCAAACTGCTGCTGGATCACAAGATCCCGATGCGAGACGGCGTCAATCTCTCCGCAGATATCTACCTACCTGCTATATCAGACGGTCCATGGCCAGTGCTTCTACTTCGAACGATCTACAACTCGAAGGACGCCCGCTATCTCTCGTGGACGGACCAATTCCTGGATGCCGGTTACGCGGTGGTGTTGCAGAACTGTCGCGGGCGTCACGATTCAGATGGTGACTGGGACCCATATAACTGCGAGTATCCGGATGGCTACGACACTCATGAGTGGATCGGGCGTCAAGAGTGGTGCGACGGCAACATCGGCACCTTTGGGCTTTCTTATCCGGGTTTCACCCAGACAGCGCCAGCCACGCTTCGGTCGAAGTATCTGAAAGCGCTTGTTCCGATCGCTTCACAGCAGGACAACTACGGACATCATCGAGTTGACGGCGTTGTGGCTCATGCCACGAGCCTGTTCTTCGCCAACATGATGGGCCGCGTGATGCAGACCGAGGCGCTGGACCGGCTCGACTGGAATGCGATCTACCGGCATCTGCCTATCGTTGAGACGCTGGATCAGCTTGGAGAGTGCAGCTACTACCGGGGCGTTGTCGAGCACGAGCAGTACGACGATTTCTGGTCCAGCTATTCGCTAAGAGATCGCTACAACGAGGCCGACACACCAGCATTGTTCGTGACGGGCTGGTACGACTCCCTCTTGCACGAGACGATCACCGTCTTCAACGGCTGGAAGCAACATGCGCGATCAGAAGAGACGCGTAGTCGCACGAAACTGCTTATCGGTCCATGGAGTCACCAGGTCGCGCCCTGGGGCCGTGCCCCGCTCGGTCCAAACGGACGATTCGAAGATGTCGAGTTCGGTGAAGGTGCAATTGGAGATGTAGGTGAGATTCATCTTCGCTGGTACGACTCGCTGCTCAAAGGGGTCGCTACAGGCATCGAAGACGAGCCGCCAGTCAAGATCTTCGTCATGGGCCGGAACGAGTGGCGTCACGAGAACGAGTATCCGCTAGCGCGGACTCAATGGAGGAAGCTATTCCTCCACGGCGATGGCCCGCACGATGCGCAGGAAGACAAGATCGGCGAGCACTCGCTGTCTTTCGATGCGCCAACAGGCGATGAGCCGCCTGACCGCTTCCGATACGACCCGGATGATCCCGTCCCCTCATGGGGAGCGCAGTATCAGACGATGGACCTGACCGGTCCGCGGGACAGGCGGCAGATCGAACGGCGCGGCGATGTGCTTGTCTACACCTCAGAGCCACTTGCAGAGGAAATCGAAGTCACCGGTCCCATCTCCGCCGTTCTATACGCATCATCATCAACCCCTGACACGGACTTCACAACTGCGCTAGTCGACGTCTATCCGGACGGTCGAGCGATCATCCTGACTGAAGGCATCTGCCGTGCGCGGTTCCGTAACGGCACTAACTCTCCAGAACTCATTGAGCCCGGGCAGGCCTACGAGTTCAGTATCGACATGTGGGACACGTCAAACGTCTTTCTGCCAGGGCACCGGATTCGCGTTGAGGTCTCATCAAGCAACTTCCCTCGATACAACCGGAACCTCAACACGGGGAATCCTATAGCTACCGACACCGAGATCAGGGTCGCTCACCAGACCGTATTTCACGATGCGGAACGACAGTCGCACGTCTTGTTGCCAGTGATTGATTAGTATTAAGTTCGCAGTGGCGCGCGCTCATCCACTACAGAGCAACGATGACAACTGAATCAATTGAGATCAACCGAGTTCTCTTGCGGCGGCTCGACGAAATGATCCGGGGACAGACTGATTCCGGACTTTTTCCATACCGCACATACGCCGAGATCGAGGATTTCTTCGCCGACCTGTGGATTGACTTGGAGGGCGAAGGATCGCGATCTTCGACAACGTTTGGCACTCTATTGTCGATAGCGCGTATGGACTCGGATCGTCAAGGTCTTTGGATGACCGATGCACTGGCGCGAACAATCGCCCATCTAGCGGATCACGAGTTTTTCGGCAGCAACGAAGAACAATACTTGGCTGCGGTAGAAGAACTCAACCACGGCCTGGCCAGGTTTGGCCTACATGTTCTGCCCGGAACCAACACGACGAAAGCTTCCCTTGTACGTACGGCCACTGGGGATACTGAGGGAGACAACTGGTCGTATGCCGCTCCATTGAATGATTTCTACGCTGCCCGACCTCGCGCATTCACATTGCCACGGATTGAGGCCCGAGATAACCCGCTCTGTGCCGTCATAATGCCATTCAAACCCGATCTCGATGAGGTGTTCGAGCAAGTGGTTAAACCCACTGCGCATGAGGTTGGATTCGAAGTTCTACGGGCTGATGACATTTGGCAAAACCAAAAAGTGATGGACGACATTGCCTATCTGATCCTCAACGCGTCGGTCATCGTCGCAGATCTGACTGGGCAGAACGCCAATGTCTTCTACGAACTTGGGATAGCGCACCTTGCCGGCAGAATGGTAGTCCCAATAGTCCAGAACCAGAACGATGTCCCATTCGACATTCGCTCAGACAGATATCTTCTGTATCAGAACACCAGTGCCGGACGAGTCGCCTTAGAGAAAGCACTGCATGCCCGCCTGTCACAAGTGATTGGCGACTTGAGCGGATAAAAGCGATATCACAGAGCGGTTTCTTCTCGGGTCCTCCACCATGAACACAGTCAACGCCAGTTTCAACGTCATGGTGCCAATGCGCGACGGCGTTAGACTCGCGACCGATGTCTACCGGCCTGCCGATGAAACAGGCAAACCACTCGAAGGCGAGTTCCCGGTAATCCTGGGCCGTACGTCGTACGACAAGTCGAATCCAGTCATCTGGGTCGATCCGATCGCCAACTTCTTCGTTCCACGCGGCTATGTCGTGCTGCTACAAGACCTGCGCGGGCGCGGCCTGTCAGAAGGCACCGGGCAGTACTTCCACACTGCCAACCCGCTAGAGGGCAAAGACGGCTACGACACGATTGAGTGGGCAGCAGATCAGCCATGGTGCAATGGTCGGGTGGGAATGGTCGGCGCATCTCACGGTGGGATCGTTCAGAACATGGCGTCTCTCGAACGACCGCCGCACCTGGCAGCGCTATGGGTGGATGTAGCGCCAACGAATGCCTTCAAGTGGGAGGCACGGCAAGGCGGCGCAATGGGTCTTCACATGTATGGCGCGCTGTATCTGCACGGCTACGACTCACAGGAACTGCGCGGCAACGCGGAGGCAACAGAGCGCATCGAGCGCGGTGCCGAAAATTTACGCGAGGAACTGCTAAGACTTCTGCGTGAGCCGCTAAGGCCTGGTGAAACGCCAATCGCGGCAGTCCCGAATCTCGAAAAAGTCCTGTTCCACTACTACTGCGACGGGATCTACAACGATTTCTGGTCACAAGAAAGCCTCGACCAGACTCCGCACTTCCATCGGATGGCTGACATACCAGCGGTCTACTCGAGCGGCTGGTACGACCCGTTCCCTGCCGATGTGACAGAGCAGTTCGCTGCGATGGCGGCTCAGAACTCGACGCCTCAGCGATTGGTTGTTGGCCCATGGAATCACGTGCTGATGCGCGGTCGAGGATCTACATCTGTGGGTGAGGTCGAGTTTGGAGAAAGCGCTAAGTGGGGCGATGAAGTATTCAACGCAGAGCGACTGCGATGGTTCGACCGCTGGCTGAAGGATGAAGAAACCGACGTAGAAGCGGATGCGCCAGTGAGGATCTTCGTGATGGGGGGCGGCACTGGCCGTAAAAACAGCGCAGGCAAGATCGAGCATGGCGGCCAGTGGCGGGAGGAGCGTGAATGGCCGATAAGCCGGACATCGAAGGCGGTCATGCACCTGCGGTCAGATGGATCTCTGACTGCTGAAAAAGGAGCCGAGCCCGAGGCTTCAGCAACGTTTGTATATGACCCGCAGAGCCCGGTCCCGAGCATCGGCGCAAACGTCACTGGAATGTACGAGTGGGCACCTCTGGGTGACGATCTTGACGCGGCATACATTCCGCAGCGGGCCCGTATGAAATCTGTCATCCCTGACGGTCCAATGCATCAGAAGGAACGGCCAGAGCTACTTGGCTGCCACGATCCGTACCCGTTATTGCGAGACCGGAAAGACGTTCTGTCATTCGAGACTGAGCCGCTCTCGCAAGCTATCGAGGTGACCGGCGCTCCTCGTGTGCGACTATGGATCTCATCAACCGCGCCAGACACCGATTTCACGGCCAAACTGCTGGATATCTATCCACCATCCGGCGATTGGCCGGAGGGCTTTCATTTGCCGCTGGCGGATTCAATCATCAGGGCACGTTTCCGCGAGGGTTTCGACGCTGAGCGCCTGATGACACCGGGCGAGGTCTGCGAGGTTGAGATAGAGATGCCGCCGATCTCGAACCTCTTCGTCGCAGGACACCGGATCAGGCTGGACATCTCTTCATCGAACTTCCCGAGGTTCGACGTCAACCCGAACACCGGTGAGCCTTTGGGCCAGCACACTCGATTCGAGGTCGCCAGCAACACGGTCTATCTGGACACCGATCGCCCCTCACAGATAACGCTTCCAGTCATCCCTTAGGCGACTGCCCGTCTCTCAGCCAGCCGGGTCGCGGGCGCCGGTCCTTGCGTGGGGGGACAATCCACGGCTCGGCCCGGGCCCGCTGGCCGGATGAGAAGACCGGCACAAAGGCCGGAAGATACCTGTCGAACTCACCGACTCAGAGAGTCCTCACTGGCTGGCTGGGTCGGTGGCAATCGCCCTTTCTGCATCCGGCATTGTCTCCTCCCATGAGAAGGGCTTGCTGAGAAGCCCACTGGCTCCATAGGCACAGGCCACCGCAAGATCGGCATGCGACTCTGTCGATGCAGCTACGAGCACAGGTGTCAGTGCCGTCGAAGCGTTCTCGGTGATCAACCTGATCTCGCTCACCGCTAAGGATGTACGCCCATCGATGTCCACTATCACCAGGTCAATCAGAGTTGATCGCTGTTTGTCTGATTCGGTGGGTGGGCTGGAGCCTCTCTGAACTCCCATCTCCATCACTCGGTGGCCACGGCGTCCCAACAGCGTCTCCAACTGCTCAACTGTCTCCGTGCAGTCTGTTACTACGCCGACTGTGGCCATCTGCGGACTGTCTCCCTGTGATGGGTTGCTCTTCTCATAAGGCTGCGCTTCGTTGGCGCCTGGACACATGAAACAGGGCCGAGATCGGTTCTGCGTCGGAGGTCTGTAGGAGTTGTCTAGGAACGCTCCGGCCACACTTGATCCACCACTTCGCTGTCATGTTCAAACACGGCTCCAACAATCAGGCTTTCAGTTCGCCTGGCAGTCATTTCAGATCGTGACCTCTTCGCAACCCATCAGAGTCCCTACTGTCACCAGCATCGTCATAACGTTGACTTCAGCCTCAGATGCGCAGCTACCTACGAACATAAGCGGGGTGCGGGCGGTTGCGATGGTGCTCGCATCGAGGCCATATAGATAAGGCGGCAAAATCCCGGATAGATCGGCCGCCATCTCCTCTGGAGAACGCCGCAGTGATGCACACTGCGGCGTTCTCTTTATTCAGCCCAAACCTTCTCTCACCTACTGAGTTTCAGGCGAAAGTTCGACGGCAGTAGTAAGATTGAGAGTGATGAGCGCACTCAATGCCAGAATCGTGATGACTTGCCTCTGTTGCACCTGTAAGGAGCCAGCAGTCGGCTAAGCGCGTTTCAGCGATATCACTCTGAAAAACCTCTGCCGACTGCTGGCCGAGGTTTTCTTTTTGCCTGAACGCACAGATATTCAAGAGGAGATGACCGCAAATGGCATCTGCCACCGGGAATTACATCGAGAAGCAGCCCTTCTTCAGCTTCCCGCACCCAATCAATGAGAGCGTTGCCCGAACCGTGGCCGCCGGTGTTGTCGTGCTATCAGCAGCGACGATCGTGTTCCAGTTCGAGTGGCTCATGTTCGTCATCGCATACGGGTTCATCGCACGTGTCGCCGCGGGACCGCGTCTAAGCCCACTGGCGCAGTTCGCGCTCCGGGTCGTCATTCCTATCCTGAAGCTCAGGTACAAGCCTGTGGCTGGACCTCCAAAGCGGTTCGCAGCTGCGATAGGAGTGGCATTCAGCGTGACGGCCATAGTGCTGCACTTCGGCTTTGGGCTGACAGGAGCTTCATACGGAGTGCTCGGCGGGCTGATCTTCGCAGCTGGACTCGAAGCCGTCTTCGGCTACTGCCTGGGCTGCAAGATCTTTAGCATCTTGATGCGGTTCGGAATCATCCCTGAATCGGTCTGTGAAGACTGCGCCAACATAGAGGCCAGGTTCCAGCGACTGGCCGAACAGGGCGTGCTGACTGACGGCAACCCGTGCGCACCGCCTGACACGACCGGTCAGAACTGACCGCTCCCGTCTCGAACTGTTACATTCAGCGCCGCGAGCCGTGTCGAAGGTTCGCGGCGCTGTCGTTCTTGTTTACACGGGAGGCCTAACTGGTGGCACAAAACGTCCGCATATCCGCTTCGGTACTTGCCGCCGATTTCTCGCGTCTGGGCGAACAGGTCAGGATGATCGAAGACTCAGGTTGTGATGAGATCCACTACGACGTGATGGACGGCCACTTCGTCCCGAACATCACGTTCGGAGCCGACGTTCTCGCTTCGATCTCCAATCTCACTGATCTGCCGGTCGACGCACACATGATGGTCACGGAGCCGGGACGTTTCGCTGCACAATTCGCAGCTGCGGGCGCAACCACCTACACGGTTCACGCCGAGGCCTGCTCTGACCTGGCAGGAACCCTCACCGACATCGCAGAGGCCGGCATGAGGCCTGGTATCTCAATCAATCCATCGACTGAGGCAGAGGCTGTGATTCGGTTCACATCAATTGTCGACAGGTTTCTTGTGATGAGCGTTGAGCCGGGATTCGGCGGGCAGTCACTCATTACGGAGACACTGTCCAAGATCGGAGTCTTGAAGGCAGCCGGGCGCGGACGCGAACTGGATGTCGCAGTAGATGGCGGAGTGAAGGTAGAGAACGCGGCCAGCGTGATCGAGGCTGGAGCCGACACGCTGATCTCAGGAACCGGGCTGATGCGCTACCCGGGCGGAGCCGCCAGCGCAGTGCAGGCTATTCGAAGCCTCTAGGCCACTTGCCTACTTAGAAGCGATCTGGAGAGTGCCCTTCTTCTCCATCGTTCGAATGCAGCGGGCACATACGTTGAGACGCTGCTTCTTGCCGTCAATCACCAGGTGCTTCTTGAACACGTTTGGCTGAGAGATCTTGCGGGTCGCGTTCAATGCATGGCTGCGATTGTGGCCAAATTGGGGGCCTTTTCCGCAGACGTGACACTTTGCCATGCTTAACCTCGTGAATACCGTGCTTGAACACGGAAATGGACTGAGCGAACGGTCGATGATCGACCTGATGCTAAATTGAATGGGGCCGACTAACTAAGCTACCACGAGGGCAAGTTGCGGGCAATATTCTTACGCGCCAACTGCTCTCAATCGTATTTGCGATAGCCGACGAGCGAAGCCCATGACTGACAATCCGGACACAGCGCGCTCGAACAGGCGGACTGACGGCTTCCTGCTGCGGGAGTTCGTCCGCTCTGCCACCCGTGCGCTCGAGACGAACCAGGAAACGCTCAACGCGCTGAACGTCTTTCCGGTGCCAGACGGTGACACTGGGACGAACATGGTGCTGACCATGCGCTCTGTTCGCGACGAGCTTGAACAGCAGGTCGATGCCAACCCCAGCATCACATCAGCGCGTATGGCTCGGGCATCGCTGCTTGGAGCACGCGGCAACTCGGGCCTGATACTCGCCCAGTACTTCAAAGGACTCGCTGAATCACTGGCAGACGGCTATGACATCAGCGGTGAGGGGTTCGCCCGCGGACTCAGGATCGCATCTGAGATCGCATACAGGGCGGTGCCGCAGCCTAAGGAAGGCACGATGCTCACCGTCTTCCGGGAGTGCGCCGAGGCTGCTGAGAAAGCGGTGGTCGAGATGGCGGGCCTCGAACATGTGATGATCGCTGCCGCAGATCAGGCGATGGACACGGTGCGCCGAACTCCTGAAATGCTCGATGTTCTGCGAGACGCTGGCGTAGTGGACTCAGGCGGGTTCGGATTCGCCATCATGCTCCAGAGCGGCGCCGATCTAATGGCAGGCCGCGAGGCCGGAACTCGAAAGATCGATCCTCCGGGTGTGGCCGCAATTCAGGGATCACAGGCATCCGGATCAAGCATCCGGTCTGAGTTCCTCGAAGGGGTCGAAGAAAAGGCCTGGGGTTATTGCACCGTCTTTGCAATCGAAGGGAATGATCTCGAGCCTGATCCCATACGAAAACACATGGACGATATCGGCAGATCGCCTGTCGTTGCCGGTGCTGGAACGCTGGTGAAGGTCCACGTTCACATGGAAGACCCCGGAGCCGCGCTTACCGCAGCGCTCCAGTACGGCTCGCTCTCGAATATCGAAATCCAAAACATGGACGAGCAGGCTCGCGAATGGGCAGCTAACCGAACTGCCGAAACAGGCGCTGGCGCTTCCAAACAGCAAGATTTCACGACCGCCGTGGTGGCTCTGGCAATCGGGCCCGGGCTAATCGAGTGCTTCGAAACTGCCGGACTCGGCGCAGCAAACGTCCTGGTCGGCGGCGACACCATGAACCCCAGCACGGCTGAGATCGTGGAAGCGATAGAGGCTGCGCCGTCTCAGGCAGTGATTGTCCTGCCGAATAACAAGAACATCATCGGAACAGCAAAGCAGGCTGTAGATCTGACCAGTAAAACCGTTCACGTCGTTGAGACGCGATCGATGCAGGTTGGCCTGTCCGCTCTACTGGAATTCAACCCGGACAAGCTGGTCGAAGAGAACGCTGCCTCTATGTCTGAGCCTCTGACCATCGTCAGGAGCGGCTCGGTCTCCAAAGCCATCCGCGACGCGCTCCTTGACGGAGTGGTAGTGCGAGAGGGCCAGTACATGGGCGTGCTGG
Source organism: Dehalococcoidia bacterium (assembly GCA_028281895.1). Lineage (GTDB taxonomy): Bacteria > Chloroflexota > Dehalococcoidia > Lucifugimonadales > Lucifugimonadaceae > JAJCYX01. The sequence goes on along the minus strand of JANQIZ010000238.1, from coordinate 2,599 downwards.
ATGAGAAGCTGGTCACCGCAGGCGACGACCGCGCATCAGTGCTGCTTGAGATGCTCAATGGACAGCTCGATGAAGAGTCACTGGTGACGATCTATGGCGGAGCTGATCTTGGCGAAGAGTCACTGGAAGAAACCGTTGATCGCCTTCAAGAAACATACCCGCATACCGAGTTTGAATCGATCTCCGGCGGGCAGCCAGACTACGACTTCCTGCTGTCAATCGAGTAACCTTGCGCGAATCTTCCAGGTAAGGAGACTGCCAGATGCCCGTCGCAGTAGTCACTGACTCAACATCCGACCTGCCTGCTGAACTCGCAAGCCAGCATGGCATCCACGTCATTCCGCTCTATGTCCATTTCGGAGACGAAGCCTACCAAGACGGTGTAGACATCACAGCCGATGATTTCTATCAGCGTCTCCAGTCGGACAGGGTGTTTCCAACCACTTCTGCGCCATCGCCCGGCGCCTTCATGGAGCTATACCGGGAGCTTGCGAAGGACCACGACGGGATCATCTCGCTTCACCTCTCTTCGAAGGTCAGCGCCACTCACTCATCCGCTCTGCAGGCCGCCAGCGAAGTCAAAGAAGAAGGCATCAAGGTCGAGCCGATCGACACGCTTCAGGCATCTATGGCGCTTGGCCTGGTAGCGATTGAGGTTGCAAAGGCGGCACAGGATGGCAGTTCGCTAGAAGAACTCAAAGTTCTCGCGAACGAGCTGTCGGCGCGTGCACGCTTCACCGGACTCGTCGAAACGCTGGAGTACCTGCAGAAGGGCGGACGCATTGGGCGTGCCCAGGCGATGCTGGGCTCCCTCTTGCGGATAAAGCCCATCCTGGCGCTCGTTGACGGAGAGGCGCATGGGATCGAGCGTGCGAGGACTCGCTCACGCGGGATCAGCCGCATCAAGAACCTCGTGGCAGAAGCAACGCCGCTTGATGCGCTCTGTGTGCTGCATACAACCGACCCTGAACTGGCGAGCGAGCTTGCAGCGGACCTGTCTGAGCACGCGCCGAGTGGCAAACCGCTAATCGCCAGGCTTGGCCCTGTTGTTGGCACATACCTCGGCCCCGGGATGCTCGGCTTCGGGATGATCAGGTCCAGCAGCTAGATACCCTGATCCTTCCCCGGTATTCGGTCAGATTTCCGACACAGTGGCCTGCGTGTTGATGTAATCCATTAGCATTCGTTCCGCCGCTTTCTGGCGACATCTCTCGCATGCCGCTTCACTGTTTCAGTAGTGCCAACCCGTACCTCTAGAAATGCCGGAACAAGCTCACGGCCGGATGCCGTCGACCGGCTCAGGCGCGTCCTGCTGCACGAACGATCACAACAGTATGCAGACCGCGCAGTCATCGGCGGCCTGGATGCGCTCCTAGAGTCATTCACCGCGGCACTGCCTTGGCTGAAAACTGTTCCTCCCCGCGGCTCCGGGACGTACGCTTCCATGGGACCCGGCGACCGGCAGATCTGGATTGAACGCGTGCTCGAGCGACTGGCATCGTCCCGTCAGGCTCCTGAAGCCGATCCTGGTTCAAAGACTCGCCAGCGCCGCCCAAGCGCCAGAGTTGCCAACTCCAGCTCACCTGCAAAACCTATATCGAAACGCGCAGCTACCCAACGACGGACAGCACCTGCCAAACCGCCAAAGGCTCCCGAATCCCTTGACACGCCGATCAAAGATCTCGGCATCGTCACTCGTCCCACAGTCGGCAAGCTGAGCCGGGCCGGCGTCACGAGTTTGCGTGAGTTGCTCTGGCACTTCCCGCGCAGGCACATCGACTACTCAAGTCCAACTAAGATCGCGAATCTTGAGATCGGCGCGGAAACAACGGTTGTCGGACACGTGGTGCGGACAGAGAAGCTGTCTATCGGAAGGAGTGGAGCAGCAAAGGTTCTTGTGAACGACCGATCCGGGCTGCTATCTGCCACGTTCTTTGGCCAGCCGTACCTTGCCGACAGTCTCAAGCCGGGCACCGATATAGCGTTGAGCGGCAAGGTGGACGCGTTCCGCGGCCAGGCCCAGTTGGAGAACCCGGAGTACGAGGTGATCGGTCGAGGCTCAGACGGCCTGACTCATGCGGGAAACCTGCTCCCTGTGTATCCCTCTACCGAAGGGCTGGCACAGCGCACACTGCGCAACGCCACCCGCGCGGCGATCGACATGTCACGCCCGCTCCTGGCCGATTCACTGCCTGAGAGCATTCGCGCCAGGCATGCGATGCCCGGTCTTCGCCAGGCCATATCGGACATGCACTACCCGTCCACAGCAGCCGATGCACAGACTGCGCATCGCAGACTGGCCTTCAGCGAGCTGCTGCTTAATCAGCTACTGGTGCTCCGGAATCGCCATGCATGGCAATCACGAAAGAGTTCGCTCCAGATCTCAGATGGCATTGAGCGGACGGAGAAATTCCTTGCTGGTCTTGAGTTCGAGCTAACAGAGGATCAGCAACAGACCTTGAACAGGATCCTCGAAGACATGGCGAGCGGCGTTCCAATGGCGCGCCTGCTCCAGGGCGAAGTCGGTAGCGGCAAGACGATTGTTGCGCTATCGGCTCTGCTCGCTGTTGCAACCTCGGGCTACAAGGGCGCATTCCTC
>JANQIZ010000237.1 GCA_028281895.1 Dehalococcoidia bacterium | reverse complement strand
CCTGGATGGCGATCGGCCGTTCTCTGCTTGAACAGTAACGTCAGGTCAGCGACGCGGGATCAACATCTATAGTCCAGCCTTCACCCGGTGGCTCCTCATCGAGCAGCTGTCCTGGCGCAGAGCCCTTTAGCGCTATCTGCCACCTGAACATCTCGCGAACGCGGAACGGAACTGCGGGCGTGGGCCCGATCACCTCCACTCCAGTGAGTCCGCTCGCCTCACGACGACGGTTCAGACGATCTGCTGTCGCGTATGCGTTCTCATGAGCTTCCACGGCATCGAGACCTGCGTATCGCAGGACAACTAGACGCGAGAACGGCGGCAGGTCATGCCGCGCCCTGATCTCGATCTCCTGCTGGTAAAACCGGTCATAGTCCTGCGCCGCTGCCGCCTGGATCGCGTAGTGATCTGGCTGCATGGTCTGGATCACAACATGCCCTCCGGCTGGCCCGCGCCCGGCGCGCCCAGCAACCTGCGCCAGGACCTGGAATGAGCGCTCTGCAGCCAGGAAGTCAGGCACCGCCAGGCCGATGTCCGCTGCGACCACGCCGACAAGCGTGACGTCCGGGATGTCGAGGCCCTTTGCGACCATCTGCGTCCCAACCAGCACCTTCGGAGTGCCTTCGGTGAATCGCTTCAGAAGATCCATGTGGTCCCGGAACGATCGGGCCGTGTCGCTATCCCAGCGCATAGTTCCGGCGCGGGGAAAGTGCTCATTCACCACCTCGACGACCCGCTCAGTGCCTGGACCCGTGCGCTTAACGCTGTTTCCTCCGCAAGTAGGGCAAGCGCGGGATGTCCTGACTCTGTATCCGCAGAAATGGCACTCCAGCCTGGCAGGGCGCCGGTCGGTGGCTGCGTGGTGCGTCAGCGTGTTGTCGCATCTCCTGCAGCGGCGCATGTTTCCGCAGACAGTGCACTGGACGAACCCGGCGGTTCCGCGTCTGTTCACATAGAGAATCGCCTTATGCCCGCTGGATAGCGTTTTGCGCATGGCTGCCAGCAGCGGCCTCGACAGAATCTCCGTGTGTCCGTCACGAAGCTCCTGTTTGAGGTCGACGACGCTCACATCCGCGCGGCCATCGCTCGCAGAATCCTCGGAAAGCCCGGTGATCTGTCCGGGTCGATCCGGCAGCCGCAGCAGCCTGAACTCGCCCTTCTCGGCGCGTCGATAGCTCGTCACCGAAGGCGTCGCGCTGCCGAGTACAAGCGATGCGCCGGTTTCGAGCGCAAGGAACTCGGCAGCCGCCCTGGCGTGATATCTCGGGGCCTGGTCGTGCTGCTTGTACGTCCACTCATGCTCTTCATCTATGACGATCAGGCCAAGATCGGAAATGGGAGCGAATACGGCCCCGCGCGAGCCCAGCACCACGTCGTATCTGCCCTTTCTCGTCCCCCACCACTGGTCGAACCTCTCTCCCTCTGAGAGCCCTGAGTGCAGGAGAGCCACTCGCCCCGGGAACCTTGATGCGAAGCGCTGGAGAGTCTGGGGAGTCAGAGCTATCTCCGGCACCAGCACCAGAACCTTCTTGCCCCTGCGCAGGCAGTGATCCGCCGCTTGAAGATAGACCTCCGTCTTGCCCGATCCAGTGACTCCATAGAGGAGAAAGCGTCCGGGCGGCGAAACCTCTGAATCGATAGAGTCTGTGATCGCCTTGATCGCGCCTGCCTGGGCGGGTGTTGGATCGAGCGGAAACTGCTGCTGGACTACGTAGTCGGAAAGGGGGTCTCGGAGCACCTGCTTTTTCTCAAGCGTTGCCACTCCTGACTCGATGGCCCATTTGACCGCCGCCTGCCCGAATCTTGATGTCAGTTCTGGCCTGGGCTGAGGCTCCTGTTTAGACAGCAGATGGCTAACCAGGTCAGCGCGTCGGTGCGAGCGAGTGTCGGTGTATTCGCTGACCAGCGCCGTCGCCTCATCGGTCGGCGCAGAAAGGGATATGAAGTTGACGAACGCCGCACGCGCTCTTGGCTCTTCCCATTGATGCCGGGATTCGACGATTCCCCTGCGTACAAGCCGGTCGACAGTCGAATTGCCTCCGCGTCCGAGCCTCCTGGCCACGCGGTCTTTCCTGTGCCAGGCGCCGTCTGCGAGAGTGTCGAGCACCCGCTGTTCATGCGTCTTGAGCTCTCGGCCAAGTGTGATATCGGCAGGAAAGTTGTCCTGCTCGCGACGAACCCACGCTCGCAGCCGCTGTCTTGACCCCGGTGGCAGCATCAGAGTGCATGCAATGAAAAGGGTCGTCCGGTAGTGCGACGCTATCCACCTGGCAAGGTGCAGATGCGGCAGATCGAGAAACGGTCCGCCCTCGACAACTGACGAGATCTCCTTAGGCTCCACATCAGCATCCGGAGGCGAGGCCAGAGCGCCGAACACGACTCCCTGCAAGAGGCGTGTCCCGAACGGCACCCACACGAGGTCGCCAGGGATGGCCGTCATCCTGTCCGGGACCGAGTATGTGAATGTGCGGAGACGATCGTCTGGAAAGTCGACCGCTACTTCGATGTGGCTCATCGAGCGATGCCGGGTGTATCCCTGGTGAGTGACGCCAGGTGGCGTCACAGTCAAGAGTATGCCGAAAGCCTAGCTGCATGCGTGGCTAGATCAGCCTGAAGTGACTCTTCAGGCAATCCTGACCAATAGCCTCGGCGTAGTCATCAGCAGGGCGCCAGAGTAGACACGGATGCATCGCCTTGCGCATCAGGGGCACGCTAGACTGCGGAACAAGCCAATCCCATGAAGAAGATCGTTCCGATACTTGCGACGTTCCTGTTCGCTCTGGCCATCTCGTGTAGCGGCGGAGATTCAGGCGAGCCCATGCCTGATGGCAACCCAACCGCACCTGCCCCGACCGCTACTCCTGAGCTGCAGCCAACGTCTACTCCGGCGCCCACAGCCACGGTCATTCCACTCGCCACATCAACTCCTGAGTCTGATGAGCCAGTCTCAGACACGGAGAGTGTGAATCACTACACGCGCGGCTACTCGCTCCTTGCCCAGGGCGAGTATGACGATGCGGAGCGCACCTTCAACACGGTGGTGCAGCTTGAGCCTGGCTTTGCACACGGCTGGGACGGAATCGGCCAGGCTTTGATGTTCCAGGGCGAGTTCGAAGAGGCTATGTACTACTTCGACAAGGCGATTGAGCTGAGGCCGAATCTCGCTATTGCCTATTCGCATCGAGCGCTCGCAAGGGTGAATTCGAGTGACCTGGACGGCGCTCTGAGAGACGCCAGGCATGCCCAGAGGCTTGATGACGAGGAGATCGATCCGTACATCGTGATCGGGCGTGTGCTGGCCACTCAGGGTGATGCTGTGGCTGGGCTGGAGAACTTCAACAAGGCGGTTGAGCTGGCTCCGGATGATGGCGGGACGTACTGGTGGCGAGGACGGTTCTGGAGAGACATAGCCCAGGACTTCAATGCGGCGCTTGTGGATTTCGATCAGGCGATCGAGCTCGATCCGGCTGTGGCCGGAATGTATGTGGACAGGGCGCTGCTTTTCATCCAGGCGAGGACCCGCCTTGTGGACGCAAGGGCGGACTTGGAAGAGGCGATCTCGCTTTCGCAGGACCCACGTCTGCCGTCGATCATTGCGCGTGCAGAAGACCTGATCGAGTTCATTGATGATCTCGAAGCAGGGATGGACCCGTTCGCCTAGCCACTCGGCGCCGCGCTGACAGGCCCGGTGACCTCATCGTGCGCATCCCTCACACCTGACTCAGGTTGAAAGACAGCCCACGCGAACCAGAAGTGATTTGCATGGACAACCGGCTCCAGCCTGGTTCCCGCCAGCTCTCCTGCGATAGCCGTGCCGAGCAGGTTCCACGTGCTTCCTGTCTCGATGTCCTGGATGCCGTTTTCAGTCAGCTCAAATGTCAGGCTCTCCCCGTCAACCTCACGGCTGAACAGCGTCGTGGAGCCTGAGGTCAGCTGCTGGTCCAGGAAATCGACGAATGCAGAAAGCGTGCCGTTGTCGAAGAACGCCACCACATCGGTCTCGCCAACTGTGTCGTTGAGCACGACCGCGT
>JANQIZ010000377.1 GCA_028281895.1 Dehalococcoidia bacterium | reverse complement strand
GAGGCCAGCGCGCTCATCGCGGCCGCCATATCAGACGAGGCTCCGGCGAACATATCGGATGGCGGCGCGATCGCCCGGGGATTCGACGGTCCACTGGATGAGCTAAGAGACCTCGCCGCCGATGCGCGCGGAGCAATAGCCGCCATCGAATCTGATGCGCGTGAAGCCACTGGTATCAAGTCGCTCAAGATCGGCTACAACAAGGTGTTCGGCTACTACATCGAGGTTTCACGGCCGAACCTTGACCTCGTGCCCGAACACTTCGAGCGCAGGCAGACGCTGACCGGAGGCGAGCGCTTCATAACGCCGGAGTTGAAGGAGCTTGAGGCGAAGATCCTTGGCGCATCGGAGCAGATCGACGAGATGGAGCGGTTGATCTTCAGGCGCGTGTGCGGTGAGATCACAGCTCACGGCGAACGCATCATGCAGCTTGCCGCGGCGGTAGCGTGGCTCGATGCGATCACCAGCATGGCGGAGACCGCAGCTCTTGGTGGCTGGATAAGGCCAGAGGTTGACGATAGCGACCTGATCCACGTGTCGGAAGGCCGTCATCCGGTGGTCGAGGCTGCCCTTGGGCCAGGAGCGTTTGTTCCGAACGACACCGAACTCTCCTCAAGCAGAACCCAGGTTGCAATCATCACCGGTCCCAACATGTCAGGAAAGTCGACCTACATCCGGCAGGTTGCGGTGCTCGCACTTCTCGCGCAGACAGGCTCCTTCGTTCCAGCTGCTGAGGCAAAATTCGGCGTTATCGACCGCATCTTCACCCGCGCAGGACTCAGCGACGATATCGCAGGAGGCCAATCAACATTCATGGTTGAGATGGTGGAGACGGCATCGATCCTCAACCAGGCGACTCGACGCTCGCTCGCCGTGCTGGACGAGATCGGTCGCGGGACAAGCACTTATGACGGCCTGGCGATCGCAAGGGCGGTCGCCGAGCATGTTCACAACGACCCGCGGCTTGGCTGCAAGACTCTCTTCGCAACTCACTATCACGAGATGACAGCGCTGGCTGATGAGCTGCCGCGGGCGGCCAACTTCCGAGTAGCGGTTTCTGAAGACGGGCACGATGTCGTGTTCTTGAGAAGGATCGTGCCGGGCGGCGCTGACAGGAGCTACGGAGTCCATGTGGCGAGACTGGCCGGCATGCCGCAGCCAGTTGTCGTGAGGGCATGGGATCTGTTGGATCAGCTGGAGAAGCAGGGCGAAGGCGCTTCAGCATCACGGCAGCCAGCACAGGCGCCGCAGCTTTCGCTCTTCGATGAGGAATCAGAGCTGGCCAGAGAGCTTGGCGCGTTGAAGATCGATGAGATGACGCCGCTTGAGGCGCTGAACAAGCTGTTCCACCTGCAGCGGAAAGCGCGAGGCGGACAGACGAACGAAGACTGAACAAGATCAGGCTTAAGACGGGAGAGAAAATTGCTAGTAGCCGGAGTTGCCAGAGCCGATATCACACCACCCATCGGCATCGCCCACGGAGGCTGGGGAGCGCAGACGCATCAGGGAGCGGAGGGCGTGGACATGCCTCTCTACTGCACCGTGCTGTACGTCAGCGACGAAGAGGGAACGGTTGAGCTTGCCTTCCTCGACATCGACGAAGGGACAGTCAGCGTCAAGCGAGACCGGATACTTCGTGAAGCGGTTACTGCGGGCACAGGCATCCCGGAGTCCAACCAGCGAATCGCCTACACCCACACGCACTCCGGTCCCGTCACCGGTGTCAGCTGGATCGTCGAAGGCGCAGAGCTGGTCGAGCCATGGCTTGACTCCATTCCTCCGAAGGCTGTTGAGGCCCTGAAAGAGGCAAAAGCTAACGCCAAGAAGTGCCGCGTCTCCACCGCGTCCGGCCAGTGCGAGATCAACGTCAACCGGCGACCGGTGACAGAGGATGGGACGAGGTACACGGGTCGTGACTGGGACGGATTCGTCGACAGGGAGGTGCTTGTCACGGCCTTTGATGACGAGGATGGCGAGCCGATAGCGACGATAGTGAACTACGCCTGCCACCCGACGATCATGGCGCACGAGAATCGCCTGATCACACCTGACTACCCGGGTGTCACTAGAAAGGTTGTCGAAGACAACGTCGGCGGCATATGCCTGTTCCTGCAGGGGGCGGCTGGCAACATCGGGCCAATCGACGGCTTCACAGGCGACCTTGCGGTCTACAGGCGAGCCGGTCACAGGCTTGGGCTGGAGGCATCGAGGATCAGGCTTGGCATCGACCCGGTTCCGCGCAAGGAGAGACTCGTCAAGATCGAGCCGTCCGGCGCCGACCTTGGAATCTATGTCGATGACCAGTCTGGCGAGCCGGATGCTTCGCTGAGTGTGACCTTCGAGCCGGTTACGCTTCCAGCGAAAGAACTGCCTCCGCCCGAGGAGGTGCGTGCGAACTTCGATGCCGCACAGCAGCGTCTCGAAGAAGTACGGAGCCGCACCGATGAGGTCGAGGAGATCAAGAAGGTCGCATTCCCGGCCAAGCGCGCCTATATCGCCAACAACATCGCAGAGGTCTTCGGCAAAGGTGGCTCTGTCCAACTGCCTGTGCAGGTGATGAGAATCGGCAACACCGCGTTCGTTGCGCTGCCGGTTGAGGCTTTCGCAGAGATTGGTGTCGAGGTCAAGAAACGCTCGGCTGCGGACTGGACCGTCTTCGGCGGCTATTCGAACGGCTACTACGGCTACATGCCGATGAAGTACGCCTATCCAGAAGGCGGATACGAGGTGACGACCAGTCCGTTCGCTCCAGGAGCGGCCGAACAGGCGATCGAAGCCTGTGTGCAGGCCATAGACGCCATCTGGCAGAAGTCTCTATAGCGACGAGCGGCAGAGTTCCAGTTAACTGGTAGCAGGCTGGCTTCGCGCGCCTAAAAAACAGGCAATCACCGAACCTCTAGTCAGGCATACGTTCGCGCTGAGTCAAGCCAGGCTCTTATGGAACTCGGCTTCGCAATTATCGGTCTCTTCTTCGGCGGGCTCATGAACGCCGTCTCAGACCGCGTGCCTCCGCTGCACCCGGAGTACGACGGCCCGTTCATCGCTCAGAGGCCGCGGAAACTCGAATGGTGGGAGTATCTGCCGTTCGCCTCATTCGTTGGAGCACGCCGTTCGCCCCGGATGCAGATCGCAAACGGTGCATGGCGATATCCGGCGCTTGAGCTGCTGACAGCCGGCGCGTTCCTGCTGGCAGCGATGCGCTTCGATGACAACATCGCGGTGATGATCGCAGTAGCGCTGTTCGCCTCATCGCTGATCGCACTGGCATTCATAGATTTCGAGACAAAGTATCTGCCGTTCAAGCTCGTCTGGCCAACTGGAATAGCGGCGCTGGCATTCGCACCGTTTTGGCCGGACCTTGCATGGTGGCAATCACTGGCTGGTGCAGCCGCGGGATTCGCCGTCTTCTACCCGATCTACTGGCTCGGAGTCCGCATGAACCGTCCACTGATGGGCGGAGGCGATGCGTATCTTGCCGCTGCCATGGGAGCGATGCTTGGACTCCAGATGCTCTTCCTCGGGCTCTACATCGGCGTTCTTGTTGGCGGCCTCGCAGGCTTGATTGTGCTCTCAGGCCGAATGTTCGGAAAGCACGAGCGTGTGATCGCATACGGCCCATACCTGTCTATCGGCGGACTGGTCGCGCTCTACTACGGTAGGACGATTGTCGACTGGGTCGTGGGCACGTAGCTGCCACACCCGCGCATTGCTGGTATTCGCTAGAGTTGGGATGCCAGCCACCAGAGAAGAGGCCCGGAATTGCCACTGTTTTCCATTCTGCAAGTTGGCGGCCTGCAGACCAATTGCTACATCATCAAATCCGACGACTCAAACGAGTGCGCGGTGATCGATCCCGGTGGTGAGCCGCAGCGCGTCATTGATGAAGTTCGATCAGCAGAGCTTGAGCTCAAGTACATCCTCTGTACGCACGGCCACCCGGATCACACCGGTGGCGTGAAGCTGCTTCAGGAGGAGCTTGGCGGTGATCTCTACCTGGCGTTTTCAGATATCAAGTACTCAGCGCAGCCTCCCGGCTGGCTTGTGGCCGCTCTCGACGGCTTCACCCCGCCGCCTGAGCCTGCGACCAAGCTGAACAGCGCCGTGTCGGTGCAACTGGGATCAAGCGACATACTGTTCCTGCGCACCCCTGGCCACACTCCCGGGAGCACCTGCTTTCTCTTCGAAGAAATGGTCTTCACAGGAGACACGCTGTTCAAGGAATCGATCGGACGGCACGATCTACCTGGAGGCGATGGCAAGCAGGAGCTTGAGAGCATCAGGGACAAGCTTCTCGTGCTGCCGGACCAGACCCCAGTCTTACCTGGTCATGGCCCGTCAACGACGATAGCCGCAGAGAAGGCGTCGAATCCCTTTCTTGCCGAACTGCTGTAGTCCGAAACACGCGTACCTCATGCCATCGTCTTAGCCTGATTTGCGCCACCACGTATCATGTAGCGGGACTGAAAACCTGCTCTGGAGGTGGAAGCAAATGAAGATCGGTGAATCTGATGCGCTCATAATCGTCGACGTCCAGAACGACTTCTGTCCAGGTGGATCGCTTGCCGTTGAGGGCGGAGACGAGGTCGCAACGAAACTATCCGGCGTGGCGACTCACTTTCGTGTGAAGGGGGCTCGGATCTTCGCCACACAGGACTGGCACCCTGAGAACCATTCCTCTTTCAAGGACAATGGCGGTCCCTGGCCCCCGCACTGTGTGGCAGGCTCGAATGGCGCGGAGTTGCACGAAAACCTGTCACTGCCGATCGGCACGTCGATTGTTAGAAAGGGATCTGACCCGGAAGTCGACGCCTACTCAGGGTTCCTCGACTCCAACCTGGAGGAGCAGCTTCGCAGGACCGAGGTCACTCGAGTGTTTGTCGGTGGACTGGCGACCGACTACTGCGTGCTCAACACTGTCCTCGATGCCCGGTCGCTGGGGTTCGAAGTGACCCTGATCACCGATGCGATCGCAGCTGTCAATGTTGAGAAGGGCGACGGGGACAAAGCGGTTGAGAAGATGCAGTCCGCAGGAGCCGAGTCTGCGTCTGTGGACGAAATCAAGGCCGCTTAGCCAGCGGAATCGGATATCTCTCGCCTCAGCCTTTCTAGGTCTGGTGAAATCGTCACGGGATAGCGTTCCGGGTTTCTAAGCGCCGTCACTCCATCCGGGAGCATACTCAACTGCGTTCGAAGCCGCTCACGAGCTTCCGGAATGCCGCCCTTTTGACCACAGACGATCACACCGTTCTCCATGACCTTCTCCAGCAACGGTTCTGTCCCTGCAGGCGCTGTTTCGCCAGCGATGCCGATCACATCTCCGGTGAACTGACCGTTTGCCGATGTCCTGAAGACCTGCTTCGCTCCCGGCAGAGTCATCTTGCCTGGACTGAGCTTGTTGGTCGGCCGTCCGTCGTACGCTGCCAGCTTGTAGACCGAGTCGAGATACGGCGCATCCGCCGACACGACAAACCTCGTGCCCACTCCGAAACTATCGATGGGCGCACGAGCCTCAACCAGTTCGCTGATCGAGTGCTCATCCAGCCCGCCGGTGGCGATGATCTTCAAGTCGTTAAGCCCGGCCGCATCCAGCGATGAACGTGCTTCTTCGGCAAGGTCGGCAAGATTTCCTGAATCGAGCCTGATCGCCTGAAGTTTCTCGCCGCGTTCAGCCATCTCGCCTGCCACTGTGATCGCGTTCGCTATGCCCATACCTGTGTCATAGGTGTCGACGAGGAGTGTCGCTGAATCCGGAAACTCTGCCACGTATGCCCTGAACGCTGCGAGCTCGTCGTTGAACGACTGAACAAACGAGTGCGCCATCGTTCCTGCGACTGTAAGCCCGTAGCGTGACGCAGCGTGGAGGTTGCTTGTAGCCGCGAACCCGGCAATCGCCGAACACCTTGACGCGATATCTGCCGCCTCTTGCCCCTGCGCCCGCCTCGCGCCGAACTCGACAACGGGCGCGCCATTGGCAGCGTGTTTTATGCGCGCTGCCTTCGTTAGAGCCGCGGTCTGGAACGTGACAGCATTGAGCAAGGCTGTCTCGACAAGCTGCGCTTCTATCAGCGGTGCCGTGATCTCAAGCACGGGCTCATCGGCGAAGATTACGGTTCCTTCGCTCACTGCACGAACCGACCCGGTGAAGCGCACATCTTCGAGAAATGCCAGGAAGTCTTGATCGAACAGAGCGGTCGATTCGATGTAGTCGAGGTCAGCTTCAGTGAACCGGAATCCCTGCAAGATCTCGAGCGCAGTTTCCTGTCCCGCAGATGCGTAGAACCCGCGGTCTTTCGGGTATCCCCGGAAAGAGAGGCTGAACGTGGCCTGACCGGTCATTCCAGCGTGCAGGTATGCCTGCGACATCGTCAGCTGATAGAGGTCGACCTGGAGCGTTCTGCTGTATGGCAGATCAGTCATAAGTAGATCACCGCGGGTTGCGATGGGATGTGTCGCAGCGTGAGATTCGAGCGTAATTCGCGATGACGACGCTATCAGAGTAGCGTCACGCCGCGGAATGGATGGCCAGGGATTTAGGCAGCGCCCAGCGTTGCCAGCAGCTCGGCAGCCGTTGGCCGCTCAGCGATGGTCTCACCGATCCGGTAGGCAAACAGCTCACCTGATGCATCGAACACGTAGGCGGCAGGCGCCGCGACTCCGTCATTGAGAAGATCGAAGATCTCCCAGGAGACGGCTACCTGGTTGGTCGGATCGTAAAGCACCGGGAACTCGATGCCATAGCGTTCAACCATCTGGCCCGCATCGAGCCCATCATCCACGCTGATCGCAATCACCTCAGCGCCCATCGCCTGGAATGCTGCGTACTGCTCGTGCAACTCAACTAGCTGCGCATGGCAGATGCCTCAGAAAAACCCGCGATAGAAGATGACTGCAAAGGGCTTCTCACCAAGATAGTCGGAGAGCCGCACAACATCATGGTTCACAGAGTTGAGAGTGAAGTCCGGCGTGGCGACGTTGCTGTCGGCAAGCCTGAGAACACGGTCGTAGCCGTCTGCTGCAGGTAGTTGACGGCCAGATGAATCGGTTGCGTTGTCAGATCCGCAGGCAGCGACTGCGAAGACCATCAGCGCCGATATGACGACCAGGAGAGTTCTCATACTACTAAGCTACCAATTTGCCACGGCTCAAACCAGACCTTGTCTGAGAATGGCGTGAAGGCCTGGATGCGATAGAGCCCCGGCTCAAAGCCGGGGCTCTATCTATCTTTCTGTTGCGAACCGGCTCTATACGAAGAGCGGGCCGAAGATCAGCGAAACGACCGCCATCAGTTTCAAGAGGATGTTGATGGACGGGCCTGAAGTGTCCTTGAACGGGTCTCCAACAGTGTCACCCGTTACGGCCGCAGCATGGGCATCTGAGCCCTTGCCACCGAACTTACCCAGCTCGATGTACTTCTTGGCGTTGTCCCACGCTCCACCTGCGTTGGCCATGAAGATGGCAAGCAGGAAGCCGGTGACGATCGATCCGGCAAGCAGTCCACCGAGAGCCTCAGCGCCCATCACAGCACCGACGATGATCGGGGCAGCGATAGCGACCAGTCCTGGCAGGATCATCGCCTTCAGCGCTCCTGTCGTCGAGATCGCCACGGCACGGGCTGCATCCGGCTTAACGCCTTCCTCGCCCTCCCTTAGCCCCGGGATTTCCCGGAACTGCCTGCGCACCTCTTCGATCATGAAGCCAGCTGCCGTTCCGACAGCCTGCATCGTCAGTCCTGAGAACAGGAACGGAAGCAGCGCGCCGATCAATGCTCCAATCAGAACTTCTGCGGTTAACAGGTCAAGAGAACGCAGGTCCGTCATCTCGCCATACGCGGCCATCAGCGCTAGCGCGGTTAAGACAGCGGAGCCGATAGCGAATCCCTTGCCTGTCGCAGCCGTCGTGTTACCGAGTGCGTCCAGCGCATCGGTTCGCTCGCGAACCTCAGGGTCCAGGTGCGCCTGCTCGGCGATGCCGCCAGCATTGTCTGCCACTGGCCCGTAAGCGTCAGTGGCAAGTGTCACTCCAAGCGTCGCAAGCATGCCCACAGCTGCGAGTCCAACGCCGTAGAGCCCGGCCAGCTCGTTGGCTGCCCAGACGCCGATGACGACGGAGATCGTGGGAATGAGAGTGCTGTAGAAGCCCACCGCGATACCGGCGATGATCGTGGACGGGTGGCCGGTCTGCGACTGGCGGGCGATCCACGCCACCGGGTTTATCTCTATCCTGCCGAGCTTGAAGCCTTCGTACGATGTGAACCATTCGGTTGAGGTGCCGATCACCTGTCCGACTACAAGGCCAATCACCACCACCCAGAAGAGGTCGTAGTCACGGCTCAGTCCCGGCAGGTTGTCGGTGAAGTCCATCATCGAGATCGCCGCGGCAGTTCCGATGAGAACGAGGCCGCCGGCTCCGAATATGCCGAACCTCAACGCCCACAGCAGGCGTCCCATGCTTGCCTGCGGTGGAGTCCGAACCAGCGCCGCTCCGACCAGCGCCGAGAAGATGCCGATTCCTGCGACGAGCATCGGCAGCACCACCAGATCCGAGTCGTGCGCCAGGTTTCCACCGGTGGCAGCGAATGGCACAGCCAGCGCCAGCGCTACCGTCGCGATGATTGACCCGACGTATGACTCAAAGAGGTCGGCGCCCATTCCGGCAACGTCACCGACGTTGTCTCCAACGTTGTCAGCGATAACTGCCGGGTTGCGAGGGTCATCTTCGGGCAGGCCGGCTTCGACCTTGCCTACGAGGTCAGCTCCAACGTCGGCTGCCTTTGTGTAGATGCCGCCGCCAACGCGGGCGAACAGGGCGATTGAAGATGCTCCGAATCCGAACCCGGCGATCACGTTGGGGTCCCGGAAGATGAGCCACAGCAGTGTCACGCCGATCAGACCCAGTCCGACAACCGTGAGCCCCATCACTGTGCCGCTGCTGAAGGCGACCCTCAGCGCAGAGTTCAGCCCCGTCTGCGCAGCCGTGGCGGTCCGTGTGTTGGCCCTGACCGCGATGCTCATGCCGACCCAGCCTGCTAGGCCTGAGCCGATAGCGCCTGCAAGGTATGACAGAGCCGTCCATGGCCCTGTGCCTTCGACACCGCCGGCGGACTTGCGGTTCCTCAGTTCATCGACCTGAGAGTTGTCGAGCACATTGAGGTCAATGAACAGCAGGAGCAGCACGAATACGACTGCGACGAACCCCGCGAGGTACAGGTACTCGCGCCTGAGGAAAGCGATTGCGCCTTCCTGAATCAGGTCTCCGATTTCCCTGACCGTCTCATTGCCACTCGGCTTCCCAGTAACCCACCTGGCGTAAGCCCCAGCAGCCAGCAGCGCCACCACACCTGCGATGATCGCCACAAGTAGTGAACCCATTTAGATCAGCCTCCGCGAAAGAACCTTCCTCGATTGCGATAAGGCGCAAAAAGGAAGGTTCGATTCAAAACGCGGCTCGCTCAGTTCCAATATTCGTCGTCGAGTGTCTACTGGCATGTCGCCGCGTTGCCCCTGGTCTGGTGATTCCAGAACCGGCAATCGAGGGTATCGGCAGCGCCTTTTCAGGTCAACTGGTCGAGACTGGTTCTTTAGACTGCCGAGAAGGCCATTCGAGTCGCCCGGCATGTGCGTGCCTGTGGCCTATCCAGCCTGGAAGAGCCTGTTCAGCTCGCGGGCAGCAGCTTCTGGATCGTCTGCCTTCGTGATGGCAGAAGCGACACAGGCCGAATCGGCGCCCGTAGAAGCAACCTCTGCGATGTTGGAACTGTTG
>JANQIZ010000192.1 GCA_028281895.1 Dehalococcoidia bacterium | reverse complement strand
ATTCGTTGACATCTATGCTGATCACGGGTGCACGTACGCTCCGTCCTGCCTTGCATGCCCGTACGAGGTGTGCAGATACGACAAAGGGTTCGCTGGAAACCGGGTGAACAAAGCACTTTCACGAGTGGAGCGCGATGCGAAGATCATCGAGATGCGCAGGAGCGGGATGCTCGTCGAAGAGATCGCCAGTGAATGGGGCATCTCGGGCCGGACTGTGGCGCGCATCCTGGCGCGAGTTGGACCCAGTGACGCAGATGAGCAGATTGTTCGAGAGCACGACGCAGAGGCCGAACAGGCTGCCAGGTTACGCGCTCAGGCCGCAAGAGATCGACTTTCCGCGATCGGTGTGCGCCAGCGCCAGCCTCTTCCTCCATTGAGACCCGGCAGCAAGGGCACAGCGAGGCAGGTGTACTCGAGTGGAGTCTGAGATTTTTACCTGGGATCACCTTGCTGGTTCAGGGGCGAGTTGGCTCGATATAGGAAAGCCTGATCGCCTCAGTCACGGCTTGCATTCGATTAGAGACGTTTAGCTTGAGAAGCAACTCGCTCAACCTGCTCCGAACTGTGCTCTCAGAGACGTTCATCCGCGAAGCGATCTCACTGTTGGTGAGACCACGGGCCACGAGGTCGAGTAGCTGGATGTCTCTTGCATTCAGTGATCCTTCTCTTGCAGGCTTGACCCCAAGCGCCGAACCAGCGATCGACTGAGGCACGCAGAAGCCGCCGCTGTGCACGACTCGAATGGTGTCTTCCAGTCCGCGCCAGCCTTGCGATTCGAGCACGATACCCACGACACCGGCCTGAACCAGGTTTCCGGTGATCCTGGGATCGAACCCTGTCGAAACCAGAACCAGCCGGGCGGCCAGACCCGCTCGGGCTACCTCTGCGATTGAGCTGGTAGCACCTGTCCCCGGGCAGACCAGTAAGATCACGTCTGGCTGCAGCGTCCTGGCTGACTCAGCCAGACCGCTGTTGATGTCAGTGGATGCCACCGGCTCCAGTCCTGCAGATCTCAGCAGGCTGAACGTGAAGACATCCCTCGCTAGCTCGCTATCACTGGCTACCAAGACCCGGATATCTTCGGCGGAATGTCCGGGGCCAGGAAATGTCCTGACCATTTTGGCGTCTGCCTTCGCTGCGCTGTATCGGCAAGTAAGGCTGCGGCCAGCGAGTTTTAGCCGTGGATGGTGTGCGGAAGGTGTGCGAGAGGTGTGCACGGTGATTGAGAAGGCAGCATTTTCGCCCTCGCCTCGTCAGATACGATCCATCTGCGCCGACCATGTAAATGCGCCACCTTCCAACCAGGCGATCTATTGGCCGCATCGTTGAAGATGAGAACCGGAAGCCTCGATGGGACCCGGTTTGAAGCAAACAACTGCAGGCAGAGTGACTCCAGATGGGCAAGTTGGAGATTCGTGTGGCGAGATCGAGCGATGAGGCTGATCTGCACTCTGCTCTAGGTCCAGATATCCCGATCGAGCAGATCCGAGCCAGGCTGGACGAGGCGGAATCCGGGCACCGAATGATGCTGGTCGCACTTGTTGATCAGCGCGCTATCGCTACGGCGAGCTGGCAGTTACTCATGGAAGATGAATCGCCTCTGGTCCGGCTATTCGCACTGGATGTTGGAGAGCGATTCCGTAGACGCGGCATTGCGCGCTCGCTTGTGGCCGAGGTGGAGACAGAGGCAGTGCAGCACGGTGCCTCTGGAGTATTCCTGGAAGTAGCGGTCGACAACCTTGCTGCCATAAGCCTCTACGAGAAGCTCGGCTACGTGCAGGATGGCGAGCCATTCGTCAACGAGTGGACGCGTCGATCGAATGCAGGACCGGAGACCGTGCGAGAACTATCGGTTCTGATGCGGAAGCCTGTGCTGCCAGCCTAGATCCCGAGCAGCCTTTGCAGATCGGCCAGCACAGCGTCCCGTTCCTGATCGCTGTGCGCCTCGGCGTAGATGCGGGCCAGCGGTTCTGTCCCCGATAGGCGAGCTACTGCCCATGAGCCTCCGGCAAGCTCGAAGCGGACTCCATCTCGGCGATCTGCAGACTCGACAGCCAGCCCGCCAATTGAGTCAGGTTCGGCGTTCGTGATCGCATCGCCAATAGCCGCACGCTTTGCATCGTCGAAATGCGCGTCGATTCGTTGGAACGTGTGCGGGCCAGTCAGCGCATGCAACTCAGCCAGCAACTCTGAAGGCTTCTTTCCAGACATCACCATCGCCTGAAGGTACAGCAGGCCGCTCAGCGCTCCGTCTCTTTCAGGGATATGGCCACGGAAGGCGTATCCGCCGCTCTCCTCGCCTCCCATCACGCAGTTGTTGTCGGTCATCGCCGGACCAACGAACTTGAACCCGACGGACGTTCTGAACACTGGCTGTCCGAACTCGCGGCAGATCGCATCGACCATGTTGCTCATCGTGATGGTGCAGGCGATTCCTCCAGTCTCGTTTCGCCTTCCAAGCAGGTGATGGCCCAGCAGAGAAAACACTTCAAGAGTCGACTGGTATCTGCCGGCCTCGTCAACGATCCCAACCCTGTCGGCATCTCCGTCAGTAGCGATTCCAACATCTGCGCCCGATTCGATCACCGCGCTGACGAGAGGAGCGAGGTTGTGCTCCACTGGCTCGGGCTGTGCCATGCCAGGGAAGGCCGGGTTGGCCTCGCCTCGGATCTCGATGACCTCGATATTGCCGTCTTTCAAGACCTCACGAATGATTCCAGAACCCGAACCATGCATAGAGTCAACAACCACCTTGAGCGGTGACTGCCTGATCGGCTCCACGTCAAGAACACGTTTGAGCTGATCGACGAACATTGGGATGATCTCGATCTTCTCGTAACTGTCGTTGCCGGTGAGAACTTCTTGCTTGCCAGCAAGGACGCGGGCTACCTGTTCCTCGATTTTCGCCACCATGTCCGGAGGCGCGCTTCCACCGGCTGCGGATTTGACCTTGAAGCCGTTCCACTCGCCCGGGTTATGGCTGGCCGTGATCATGACACCTGCGGCGGCGTTTTCGTGCACGACGCCGTAGCTGCAGGCAGGGGTAGGAGCAGGGTCGGTGAAGATGCTGACAGGAATCCCATTCGCTGCGAGAACCTGTGCCACTGCGGCGCCGAACCGGTCAGATGAGAATCGCGTATCGAACCCAACGACTACTCCGCTCGCTGCCTCTCCAGTCGACTTGAGATGTATCGCCAGGCCCTGGGCGCACGCGCGAACGTTGTCGTAGGTGTACTCGTCCGCGATAACGGCGCGCCAGCCGTCGGTTCCGAAGCGAATGGTTACTGGATCACTCATGCGGTTGTCCCGACTACGAGCTGCTGGCAGCCTTCTTCAGTTCGTCTACCTTGTCCAACTGCTCCCATGGCAGGTCGATATCTGTCCTGCCAAAGTGGCCGTATGCCGCAGTGGGCTGATAGATCGGGCGGCGAAGATCAAAATTCTCGATGATCGCACCGGGTCTCAGATCGAAGACCTTGTTAACAAGATCAGCCAGATCTCCGTCCGGCACCTTGCCCGTGCCGTGGCTGTCGACCATGACCGATATTGGATTGGCTACTCCGATCGCGTATGACACCTGTACCTCGGCGCGGTCGGTAAGACCTGCGGCGACAAGGTTCTTGGCTACGTATCGAGCAGCGTAGGCGCCAGACCTGTCAACCTTCGTCGGGTCCTTGCCTGAGAAGGCTCCTCCGCCGTGCCGAGCTGAGCCTCCATATGTGTCAACGATGATCTTCCGCCCGGTGAGACCGGCATCGCCTACGGGACCGCCGATCACGAACCTGCCTGACGGGTTGATGTGGTATTTCGTGTTGGCATCGAGCAGCTCCGCGGGGACAACCTTCTTGATCACCTGCTCCTGCAAATCGGCCTCGATCATCGAGTTAGGAACATTGTCGTCGTGCTGAGTGCTGATAACGACAGTGTCGACCCGGACTGGTTGATGATCGTCTGTGTATTCGACCGTCACCTGGCTCTTGCTGTCAGGCCTCAAGTAGGAAATGCCGCCGTCGCGGCGGACCTCCGCCATCTTCAGTGTCAGGCGATGGGCAAGTGCGATCGGCAGCGGCATGAACTCGGGAGTCTCGTTCGTGGCATAGCCAATCATCATTCCCTGGTCGCCGGCGCCAACCTCCTGTGCTCCAGACTCACCACGAACTTCAAGCGCCGTGTCTACGCCGGCTTTGATGTCAGGTGACTGCTCATTCAAGGCCACGAGCACTGCGCAGGAATCACATGAGAACCCGTATTCGTCCTTGTCGTATCCGATCTTTCGGATGGTGTCCCGAACGATGGCCTTGATATCGAGCGTCGCTTTCGTCGTGATCTCCCCGAACACGATCACGAACCCCGTAGCCACGGATGTTTCGCAAGCGACTCTCGACATTGGATCCTGCGCGAGAGCAGCGTCAAGCACGCCGTCCGAGATCTGATCGCAGATCTTGTCCGGATGCCCTTCTGAAACCGATTCCGAGGTGAGCAGGTAGTTGGCCATTGCTTCGTTCTCTGTCTTCTCGTTTTTCCCGTGCTTGAATGCCGGCCGCTGAAATTCTCAGTCCGCCTTCGATCTACGTGCCCGACTCCCAGCTGTTCAGGTACTTGTCCTGTTCGGGCGTCAGGGTATCGAACGTCATCCCCATCGCGCCGAGCTTGATCCTGGCGATCTCGCTATCGAGTTCGCTCGGGATTGTGTAGACGCCCGGAGGCATGCTCTGGTGATTGTTGACAATGTGCTCTGCGGCCAGGGCCTGGTTGGCAAAGCTCATGTCCATCACTGATGGCGGGTGTCCTTCCGCCGCGCCCAGGTTCACAAGCCTTCCCTCGGCCAGGAGGAACACCTTCTTGCCGTCTTCCAGCGTGTACTCCTCTACAAACTCCCGCACCTTGCGCTTCGCCTCCGACATCTCTTCGAGCGCCTTGACGTTGATCTCCACGTCAAAGTGGCCGGAGTTTGCGACGATAGCTCCATCCTTCATCGACTCGAAGTGGTGCTTGTCAACGCCATGCATGCCGCCAGTGACAGTGAGGAAGATGTCGCCAAGCGAGGCAGCTTCATTCATCGACATGACCTGGTGACCGTCCATGACGGCTTCCAGCGCACGCACCGGGTCGACTTCACACACAACCGTGTGTGCGCCCATGCCCTTCGCCCTGTCTGCGAAGCCGCGTCCACACCATCCATATCCGATCGTCACGACGGTCTTGCCTGTGATCAGGATGTTGGTGGCGCGAATGATTCCGTCCAGCGTGCTCTGACCGGTGCCGTACCGGTTGTCGAACATGTGCTTGGTATCGGAGTCGTTGACCGCGACGATCGGGTACCGCAGCTTGCCCTGACCGTGAAGAGCCCTCAGGCGAATAACGCCTGTGGTCGTCTCCTCCATACCGCCGATGACGCCATCCAGCAGATGCGTCTTCTCGCTGTGGAGCATGGCAACGACATCTGCGCCGTCGTCCATTGTCACCTGCGGGCCTTTGTCTACAGCGGCAGCCATGTGCTGGTAGTAGGTGTCGTTGTCCTCACCCTTGATGGCGAAGACTGGGATTCCTTCGGCGACAAGATGAGCTGCGATGTCATCCTGAGTAGACAGCGGGTTCGAGGCGCACATGGTCACGTCTGCGCCTCCAGCCTTCAATGTCTTGGCCAGGTTGGAGGTCTCTGCTGTGATGTGCAGACAGCCTGCCATCTTGATTCCCTTCAAGGGCTTCTCTTTTTCGAAGCGCTCCCTGATCGACCTGAGAACAGGCATCTCGCGTTCTGCCCACTCAGATCTCAGGCCTCCGTCGGCCGCGAGGTTTATGTCCTTGATGTCGTATTCCATTGCGTAGCCTTGCTTTGCTAGGTGCTATTCGTTGAGATGAGTTGCTCGCCAGTGAGTGAGTGGCGCTGCTACCTCAGTGGCAGCGCGTTGCTTCCATCGATTGCCTGAAAACGCGTAAGATCGACAAACGCGTTGAATCTTTCTTCTATGTTCTGCCTGCTCAAGCTTCGCAGCCGGTCCAGGCCGAACGCTTCAACAGCAAATGATGCCATCGTTGAGCCAACGATGGCACCGCGTCTCAGACCCTCTTCGGTCGTATCTCCTGTAGCAGCGATGTAGCCCATAAAGCCACCGGCGAAGGAGTCGCCAGCCCCTGTCGGGTCGACGACCTTTGCAAGTGGATAGGCCGGTGCTGCGAAATTGAAGTGCTTGCTGAACAGTGCAGCGCCATACTCGCCGCGCTTGATCACAACGGTTGAAGGTCCGCTTTCAAGCAGCGCAGCGGCGGCAGTTGGCAGATGCTGCTCCTCGGTGAACTGACGCGCCTCACCTTCGTTGATCGTCAGGACATCAACCTTTGAGATCAGTTCGGCCAATGGTCCTCGAGCAATATCGATCCACAGGTTCATAGTGTCGCAAGCGACCAGCTTTGGCCGGCTGCTCATTGACTCCAGCACCTGTAGCTGAAGCGATGGTTCGATATTGGCGAGAAACAGGAACGGCGCTTCCGCATGCTTCTCGCTCAGCTCGGGAGAGAAGTCCGCGAACACATTGAGCTGGGTCTCATGCGTGACAGCCGTGTTGATGTCCTGCAGATAATCGCCGGTCCATCGGAACGTCTTTCCGTCGACCGTCTCTATTCCTGAGGTATCGATCTCGTGAGAGCGATAGAGCGCAAGGTCATCCTCACTGAAGTCGTTGCCAACAACACCGACCATGCCGACCTCGGTGAAGTGGCTGGCAGCGACGGAGAAGTATGATGCCGAGCCGCCTAGCTGCGACTCACGCTTGCCCTCCGGCGTCTCTACGCTGTCATAAGCGATGGAGCCAACGACGAGAATCTTCAAGCAGATGCCTTTCCAACAGATGGATTGATCGATCGGCAGGTCAAATGAGCGGACTCCAGTAATCGGGCACTATTAGGAAAGTGTCCGATCTGCGGTCCCGGCTCCCCCGTGACCGAGACGAGTGCGAAGCAAGTGGTCTGGAGACTCACTTGTCCGTGCCATACGACGTTGGCATGCCCTTTTCAATCCATGTGGGTGTGCCGTCTTCAATGTTGAAGAGCCGATCCGGCGCAGCGCCCATCGCTGCTGCGTACTCCGCGGCCAGACCGCTGCGGGCGCCAACAGCGCAGATGAACAGGAGCTTGCCGTCTTCAGGGATCTCGGCGAACCGGGGGATGACATCGTCTACAGGGATCCAGACCGCCCCGGCGATGTGTCCGGCCTCGTATTCATCTTCACGGCGAACGTCGATCGCTGTCGCGTCACCGTCGTCGAGCATCTGCTTGGCTTCCTCTACAGAGATCCGCGTGTAGGGCTCGCCGGGTACCTGTCTTGCCATCTCTTGCCTGTTACCTCTTCCGCTCCACGGGTTTGTGAATCGAGCGCCGTTTGTGGGCTTACCTGAGCCAGAAACTGCCGGCGCATGCTCCCGTCGATCTGGACCGATACGGTCTGCGAGTTCGATTGTAACGCTATGCGAGGCCAGGATTCAGATGGTCAGAAGATGGTTGGCGGAGTGGGTTGGCGGTGGCGCATGAAGATGGGGTCGTCGCGTAGCTGGAGGCAGTTTGGGAAACAGGGTGAAATTTCGTTGACACTCAGAGTTGCTGGCCCATATACTGTCAGTTCGCCCGATTAACAACCGAGCTTGCCGGACCTGTTCGGCGGCTGGTTTTGGGCGGCACCTTAACAGTTGAATAGTGGATGGAAAGTTCGTCAAATTCATGGAGAGTTTGATCCTGGCTCAGGACGAACGCTGGCGGCGCGCCTAATGCATGCAAGTCGAACGAGGTCGACCCTTCGGGGTCATATACCTAGTGGCAGACGGCTGAGTAACGCGTGAGTGACCTGCCCTGGAGAGGGGGATAACACAGGGAAACCTGTGCTAATACCGCATACGCTCACCTTCGTAACAGTTGGTGAGGAAATGGTTTTTCGCTCTAGGAGGGGCTCGCGTCCTATCAGGTAGTTGGTGGGGTAATGGCCTACCAAGCCGAAGACGGGTACCTGGTGTGAGAGCACGACCAGGCAG
>JANQIZ010000373.1 GCA_028281895.1 Dehalococcoidia bacterium | reverse complement strand
CGTGCCAGCGTCTTGAAGCTGCGGCTGAGGCGGACGGGAGCCGACTGGCCGAGGGGACTGCAGGCGCGCTTAGCCCCGGCACAGGACCAGCTGCGACATTGGGATGCGTGACCATCAGTTCGATGAATCGCCGTCGTTATCGCTGAAGCCAACCGACACGCCGAGCAGGCTCACAACCTCTGTGTTGAGGATGCGCTGCAGGTTCTTGAGGCTGTCGAAGACCCTTATCACCTGGTCTGGCGCATCGAAGGCCGCCTGCTCGATGGGCATTGTCGTCGCGTCAATCGAATTGAGCACATCAGATAGCGCCTGCCGCATGCGAGCGTCCGTGTCCCGGGAAAGCTGCGAAACGAGACCGGATATTCCGGGGCTTTGCTCGCCGCCTGCATATGCCGATTGCACCGATTCGATCCGCGCCCTCGTGTCCTCCCACGTGAAACCGCTGGGCAGGCTCGGGAGTCCCGACAGGTCTACAGGTTCTCCTGCCATGCCGATCACAGGAGCGATCTGCATATCTGCGATGGTCTGGAGCAAGAACACAGGGCTGCGCACAGTCTCGGCGACGGCAGCATTCACGAACAGTGAAACAGGAGCCTCACCGGTGAACACGTCGCGATATGCGAACTCTCCATCTACTTCGGCAGTCCAGCTATTGGACACTGCTACCAGCTCTTCGGCGATCACCTCGGCCAGCGCCAGAGTGAACTTCAAGCGCTTGGCGGACGCTTCGCTGAGCGCTTCCAACTGCGCTGCATCAGACTCTTCGGAGAACAGCAGATGCTCGATGGCGCCAAGGCCGCGCTGGGACGAGCCGAGGAAATCCAGCACGAACGCGGCATCGAACGAGTCTCTGCGCTCCAGCGTCCGCTCGATCTTGTCCGGCTCGACCGGCATCCAGTCGACAAGTGACATCGATCGCCGGCGGTCGCTTGGTCCGAAGTCGAACGCAAGAGTGCGCGACCAGTTGAGCCTCGCGCTCTTCCAGGCCTCGCGTGCGTTAAGAAGCGCTTCTTCCGATGGATCAGCCTCAAGCTGTCGAAGCGTTCTAAGCAGGGAGTCGGACGACTCTGCCGCACGCTGGTAAGCCGGGACATAGACGTTGTCTGCCAGCGCTGCGAGCACCGCTACACGTGACGCATCGTCTACATCTGGCGACTCACCACCGTCAGAGCCGGAGCCTGAGCCGCAAGCTGCCAGCGTCATCGCCGACAGCACAAGAGCTGCCAGGAGAAACGGACGAATGCCCAGGAGCCTCATCACAGCGCTCTGAGGAATGCGATCATCGCCTCGCGGTCCTCGGCTGAGAGATTCTTGAAGATGTCTCTGGATGCCGCACCTTCGCCGCCGTGCCAGAGGATCGCCTCGGTCAGGTTGCGGGCGCGGCCATCGTGCATGAAGCGCGTGTGCCCATTCACAGTCTCCACGAGACCGATACCCCACAGCGGAGGCGTGCGCCACTCCTGCCCATTTGCATCGAACTCCGGACGGTTGTCTGCGAGATCCGGCCCCATGTCATGCAGCAGCAGGTCGGTGTAAGGCAGGATGGTCTGGCCAGAAAGAGCCTCTAGTTCATGCTCGCCTGTCTCGAATTTGGGAGTGTGGCAGGATGAGCAGCCGCTCGACATGAACAGCTCCGCTCCTCGACGCACCTGCGGGTTGTCGAGGTCACGCATCGCCGGAACCGCCAGCGTCCGGTTGTAGAGAGCAAGCTTTCCGAGCCGATCGTCCGGAACCTCGGGCTCGCCTCCGTTCGGGGCGTTCCGGCACTCGACCTGCGATTCCGGGCAGTTCTCGTTCGGGAAAAGCGAGGTGGTGATGCCGATGTCGCCATTGAACGCGCCCGCCGCCTGCTGCTCGACCGTAGGCTGGCCTGCCTTCCATCCGAATCGCCCGATATCGAGCTGGCCGGTGCGAATGTTCAGCACCATGT
>JANQIZ010000189.1 GCA_028281895.1 Dehalococcoidia bacterium | reverse complement strand
CTGCGATGCCGCTCAGAGTCGAGCTGCCACCAAACGTCACGACCGCAGTCGGCGTCAGGGTAGGAGCGCCACCACCGCCTGAGCCAGGTGAGACAGCGTTTCCGCCTCCTGAGCTTGACCCGGACGAGCTTCCGCCGTCCCCGCCCTCAGCAATAGATGTGGCTATCAGGTCATCGAGAGAAGGAGCGCCGTCTCCAGATCCGCCAGAGCCACCTGATCCACTGGAACCGCCGAACGGGTTGTCGTCTGGATCATTGTCTGCAGTGAAATCAGACCCGAGAGTGGCAACGATCGAGCTTCCGCTCACCAGCAGCAGGCCGCCAGAGTCGCCACCAACACCCGGAATGCTCTCAAAACCGACTGCAGAGAACTGACCTTGCCCAAAGTTGCCAGAGAACGCAGAAGCGTTGTTCACGCTCACACCCTGGTCGACCAGCTCGTCGGCCAGGAGGTCTGCTGCATCCGAGCCAGGCGCATCGTCCGGCGTGAACACGATAAAGACTCCTGCGCCTTCGCCATCAACCGATAGCTCAAAGTAGCAGGTGACATCAGCGTCGGTTGAGAGCGCAGCTTCGATGACTCCTGTGATGAAGTCGCTGACCTGCATTCCGAAACTAGAGGTCGGTGAGTCGGAGGCTCCTACACCCAGCGCGGCGCCGGGAATCCCGAACGCATCGGTGATCGACGAGCAGTTGGCATCACCACTGCCGCCAAGACCCGGGAAGGTGATCGGGTTGTCCCCGCTGCCAGACCCACCATTGTTAGAGCCTCCGGAAGAGTTGGATCCGATCGGATCATCCATGTCGGAAGATTCACCGTCATCTCCGCCGCCGCAAGCGACAAGCAGAATCGCCAGTGAACCCACCATCAACATAATCAGCCATCGATACTTGAGCACAAACGTCCTCGCTTGAAAAAGCGTCTTTTTCCTCGATTCCCGTGCAGGTATGGGGATTACATAGGGCTTTGTAGTGGGTGTCAACCACTTGTTCGGGACGCTCGCGTGAAGAATGCCTTACGTATTGCAGGACTGAAGCTCAGATCACAGATCGCCTGCAACGTTCGGCGATCTGGCTTATGATCGGCTCCCTGCAAGCAAATCATCTCCAGCCACACAATCTCAGGAGTAACGCATGGGAACCACACGCAACGTCGCAATCCTCGGCGCGTCCTACGGCTCGCTGCTCGGCGCAAAGCTCGCGCTCGCAGGCCACAACGTCCACCTCGTCTGCCTGCCAGACGAGGCAAACCTGATCAATGCCGAAGGCGCGATCGTGCGTTTGCCGGTGCGCGGACTCGATTCCCCCGTGACTCTCAACACAAAGGAGATGGAAGGCAGCGTCACCGCTTCGGGCGCGGATGAGATGAACCCCGGCGACTACGATCTCATCGGCATGGCGATGCAGGAGCCGCAGTACGGCTCGCCCGCTGTAGCGAATCTGCTCAAGCGCGTCGCCGAGTCGGGCAAGCCCAGCATGTCGATAATGAACATGCCTCCGCTCGCCTACCTCCGCCGAATCCCCGGCCTCGATGCCGAGTCCCTGCGCGGCAGCTACACAGACGCCAGCGTCTGGGACCCGATCGACCCTAACCTGATCACGCTCTGCAGCCCTGACCCGCAGGCGTTCCGGCCACCGGATGAGCCGGTGAACGTGCTCCAGGTCGGCCTACCAACGAACTTCAAGGCGGCGAGCTTCGAGAACGATGAGCATACGGCCATCCTTCGCCAGCTCGAAGAGGAGATCCAGGCGATTCGATATCCGGTCGATGGCCAGGAGATCGAGCTGCCGGTGAAGCTGCGTGTACACGATTCGATCTTCGTTCCGCTGGCGAAGTGGGCGATGCTGATCGCGGGCAACTACCGCTGCGTGCAGGAAGACGAGATGAGGCCCATCAAGGAGGCTGTCCACTCAGACCCGGAGCGAGCGAAGTCGGTCTACAACTGGGTTGTTAACCTTTGTGTCGAGCTGGGCGCGGACCGCGACGATCTTGTGCCGTTTGAGAAGTACGCCGCGGCTGCGAACGGTCTGCTCAGGCCTTCATCCGCCGCACGTGCGCTGGCAGCTGGCGCGCCGAACATCGAGCGGGTCGACAAGATGGTGCAGCAGATAGGCGCCAGCAAGGGCAAGCAGCTAGACGACCTTGACGAGACGGTCCGCCTTGTAGACATGTGGCTCGCAAAGAACCGGGGATAGGGACGTTCGATTCGTCATTCCGGACTTGATCCGGAATCTCCCGGTGGCCGGGGAGTACGGTCAGATCCCTCGGCTTCGCTCGGGATGACAAATAAGACCGAGATGCTGAATCAAGTTCAGCATGACGAACTGACCCACCCTCTAGCTCCCTCCCTCAGCAGGGAGGGAGAAGTATGTTGTCATCCCGACCGCAGTGGAGGGATCTGACCGTAAATGCGAAGTCCCCCTCCCCCAGATTCGGGTGCCCACTTGTGGGCGCGGGTTCGGGTGAGGGTCGTTTCGGCTTACATGGGCAGCTTGATCTCTTAAGACGAATAACCCTCCCTCTAACTCCCTCCCAAGATGGTAGGGAGGATGCGATTCCCTCTCCCTTCAAGGGAGAGGGTCAGGGTGTGGGTGACATGCCCGTCATTCTGTCCCTGCCTTGACCGAAGCCGAACGGGTTGATCCGGAATCTCTCGGTGACCGCAGAAGTATGGTCAGATCCCTCCGCTGCGGTCGGGATGACAAACGGTGGCCGTCGGGATGACAACAGACAGTGGTCCGAGTAAAAACAGGCCGCTACCGCTCTCTCCGCCTCTAACTGGCCGCTCGAAATCTTGACCGGATGATTCCATCGGGCGAGACTGCCCGCACCGATTGCGATACCGTCCGCAACCCACCCTCTGCCTCCCTCTTCCACAAGCGGGCGCCCGGTCCAGGGAGGGAGAATAGGCAAACACGTGCAGTCACCTTGAGAGGAGAGAACAGGCCTTGCCCTCGCGACCCATCACCATCCTTGGAGGCGGAAACACCGCCTTCGCATCCGCCGCCAGGCTTGCGCTCGACGGCCACACCGTCACGCTATGCGAGCTTCCACAGTTCGCCGAAAACGTGGCTCCCATCGAGACATCAAAGACCATCACGCTGACGCAAGATGGCCAGGAGCAGGTGGCTGAACTGCATGATGTCACTACCGACGTGCGACGAGGCGTGAACGCAGCAGGGCTGCTGCTGGTCATGGTCCCGGCATACGCTCATTCAGCATTCGCCGAAGCCTGCGCCCCGCACCTGCGGCGAGGCAAGACAGTTGTGCTCATGCCGGGCACGCTCGGCTCCCTGGAATGGGCGCGCATCCTCTCTGAACACGGCGTCACCGGCGTCGCCATCGCCGAAGTCGACACCTCGCCATACGTCTGCCGCAGGACCGGCCCTGCAGAGGCGACCATCTGGGGCGCCGTGACCGGGCTGGGCCTTGGCGTGCTGCCTGCGACATCGACCGAAGAGGTGGCGGCTGACCTCGCTCCGATATTCCCCGGAATTACCGCGTACTCCGATGCAGCGGAGTGCGGTCTGTCGTCGCTGAACCCGGTGGTCCATCCCGCTGGCGTGCTCATGAACGCCGGGCGAATCGAGCACTCGGATGGAGAATTCTTCTTCTATGGCGAAGGCGTAACTCCGTCCGTCGCAAAGGTCATCATGGCCGTGGACAAGGAGCGCCGGGCCATCGGCGAAAAGCTCGGCTACACGCTTACGCCGGTGAACGAGTCGTTCAGCAACGCAGGCTTCGGACCAGCGGGTGATCTCGTGGAGACGATCAAGCAGAGCGACATGCTCACGCAGCTCAAAGCGCCCGGATCGATGGAGAATCGCTGGCTGACCGAGGACATGCCATACGGCATCGCGACATGGTCACTGCTCGGCGAGAAGCTGGGAGTGGAAACGCCCATCATGCGGTCCGTCATCGAGCTCTGTTCCGTCGTGGTTGGCGCAAGCGCATGGGACAGCGCACGCACACTCGAAGACCTCGGCATCGCAGACTTGTCACCCGCTGTGCTGAGGAGGTTCCTCAGGAGCGGAGAGAAGTAGCGCGGAACTGCTCCAACCGGGTGTACGATGCGCTCCCGATACAACACGAACCCAGACCAACAGGAAACACCGCAGATGATCTACGAATTCCGAACATACGACCTTCAGCCTCGAACACTTGGACAGTACGAGGAGATCGTCGACAAGGCGATCAATGGCGGCAGGCAGGATCTGTCGAAGGTCTTTGGCTACTGGTACACGGAGTTCGGACTGCTGAACCGGGCGCTGCACGTGTGGCCGTACGAGAGCATCGAGGAGCGTTTCGCGATTCGGGAAAAGGCGAATGCGCTGGACACCTGGCCGCCTGCCACCGGTCCGCTGCTAGTGGATCAGCACGCAGACATCTACTTTCCGGCTCCGTTCAACGACGAGTCGATCTCCGGCGACCACGGTCCATTCTACGAGTTGCGCATGTACACATACGCCACGGGCGAGATTCCGCAGGTGATCGATGCGTGGTCAAAGGCGATAGACGAGCGTCGTAAGCACTCCACGTTCGTTGGCGCCTGGTACACGGAGCTGGGGCAGTTGAACAGGTGGGCGCACATCTGGGCCTACCGGTCTCTGGAAGAGCGTGCGAGTGTCCGCTCAGAGATGATTGCGAAGAAGATCTGGCCTGCGCCGGGCGGCCCCGCGCCAAGACTCCAGGAGTCGCACCTCTACGAGCCGTTCCCGTTCAGCCCGCTGACTTAACCGTCGCCAACTGCAATCGGCCGCAATGAAGATAGACGTCAATGGCAAGCAGATTGATGTCGACCAGGTGTGGGCGGCGCGAGTCGGAGCCGTGGAACAAGTACGAACTGGAGAATGGCGACCGCATCCGGTTGAAGACGATTACGAAGAAGATTCTCAAGTTGCGTGGCACGGACCACCAGTACATCATCCAGTCACATAACATATTCAACGTAGACAACGCTCCTCAGCCCGACGAGTAGATCCTGGCAAGTTCGGTCTGTCCTCGTCACCGAACACTGGTTTCACTCAACAGCCTGGCCAAGGCACCTGACCGACTCTGTGCCGCGTCGGCTGTGGTGGCTACTCTCTCCCAAGATGGCAGACAGAACGTCTCGCATCCCATGAGCGATCTCTGTCATCTCGAACGATCCAGTTCCCGCCAGGTAAGCGCCAAATGCCCGACTCCGCGCTACGCCTTTTCACTCTAGACAACAATGCGATTTGCATGATGCCAGATGTGATGTCATAATGATGTCATGTTACTGTCATCATATATCGAATCGATCCAATCAGACCTCCGAGCCGCGGCAGCACTGGGCGGCAGCGAAGTGTCGGAAACCGCCGAGCTACTCGCAACGGCCCTCGAGTCCGCCGCACGCCTGAGCCTGCTTGAAGCACTGGCTGACGCCTCAGCGGAGATCACGACGACGCTAGAGAGCACCTCCGTCGAAGCCCGTCTGCGAGGCCGCGAGGTCGATTTCATCGTCGAAGAGGCGGATCATGCCCTCGCCGCGCCTAAACCGACTGAAACCTCACCCACTGACCAGAGCGGCGACGTTGCCCGAATATCGCTAAGGCTGCCCGAATCGCTGAAAGAAGCCCTTGAGAAGGCCGCAGGGGCCGAGAACATCTCGGTGAACTCGTGGCTTGTAGGTGCAATCAGCGCTGCGGTGGACGACGGAACGGGGTCGAGCCGTTCCAGGGCTAGAACAGGCCGGGCAAGATTCGGAAAGCGTCTCACCGGGTATGCAAGAGCGTAACCAGCGACGGTGATGACTCACCGAGCGAGTCTGCTGTCGGCAAAAAAGGAGAAGACAATGCCAGAATTCCCATGCGATGGTCCAATCGATGCAGAGATAGGCGTCCCGACCGGCAGCGTTAGTGTCGCCGCCGAGGATCGAGATTCAGTCCGAGTCGAGATCGCACCCGCAGACAACAACGAAGTGAGTCGGCACAT
>JANQIZ010000131.1 GCA_028281895.1 Dehalococcoidia bacterium | reverse complement strand
GTACACCTACTCGGCGCACCCCGGCGGAGCAGCCGCGGCGCTGGCGAACCTGGCGATCGTGGAGCGGGAGAACCTGGTGGAGAACGCACGGGCAAGGGGCGAGCAGCTTGCCGACCGCCTGGCGGAGATGAAGGAGAAGCATCCGATGATCGGCGATGTGCGTGGCGCGGGACTGATCCAGGGGATCGAGTTTGTCGCGGACCGCGAGACGAGGGAGCACTTCGATCCGTCGATGCATGTGAACATGCGCCTTACGGAGAAGCTGATCGAGCGGGGCGTCTGGATCCGTGTCCCTGCCTACATCATCCCGATCGCGCCGCCACTCGTTATTACTGCCGACGAACTGGACCAGCTAGCAACAGCGATAGACGAGAGCCTGACAGAAGTGGAAAAGGAGCTGGGGGTGTGAGGGGGAGTAGTAGCTTGGACGGCCTAGAGGATGCTGTATCGAAACACAATTCAGCTGTCGCAGATGAATTGCGCACATTTTTATTGCAAATGCATCCGCAACTCTTTGAGCAAATCATCGGAGAACTGCTTAGCCGATTGGGATTCGAAGATATCGAAGTGACGCAGTTCACGAATGATCAGGGCATCGACCTTCGTGCGCGGCTAGTCGTGAAAGGTGTCGCTGATTCCATCACAGCAATTCAGGTCAAGCGATGGAAGAACAATGTCGGTTCGCGTGACATACAACAACTTAGGGGGTCTCTATCGATTATCCCTCCAGAAAACGGTCTGTTTGTAACACTGTCTGACTTCACCTCCTCCGCCGTAGCGGAATCGAAGGCCTCAGGGCGCGGACCAATCACGCTCGTAAATGGCAATCAACTGATCTCATTGATGCTGGAGACGCGTCTAGGAGTCGTAGAACGAGAACTTCCGATCTTCGATCTGGACCCTGAGTTCTCACTGCAGCAGCTCGAAGAGCAGTCAACGGCTTCAGAAAAGGCTGCCACTACCGGAGGTGCCCAGCCAGAGATCGTGCCTCCTAAGCTAGCGCCTTCGCAGAAAAGTGCTCGCCGACGTGGTCAGTGGCTATGGCCACTACCGGGCGGGAGAACCTCGTATCGAATTTCACTAGACACAATCTTGACCTACGTACGTGAGAGCCAACCAAGTCAGGAAGAGGCGGCGCGCTGGATGATCTCGACATTTTCCCGGGTCAAGGCACCTGGCGTTGTTCGGGGTTACTTCCGTGTACCACGAGTGCTCGGGCTCCTGAGTCTCTCGCGCAATCATCACTTCCTAACGCCTCTCGGCGAAGAGTACTTGGACAATCCTAGTGATGCGACCATTGCCCGCTTACTACTGGAGCGGATCGCAGGCGTGGAAGAAATCTACGGTCTTCTAGGTGAATCGCCCAAGATCGTTCGCGAACTCCATCAATCACTCAAGACGCTTGGCGTGTTGGATGTACAAACAGATGCGCAAATAGTCTGGCGATTGAATTGGCTCTATTCAGTTGGCATAGCCGAGCCGGTCAACCAAGATCTATGGCAATTGACAGGCGTGCTGCCTGAATTCGAATCGTCGTATTGATTAACTCGAACGATGCATCCTCGCACGGCGTGAACTGCTCGGATAATCGATTTTGACCTCCACAGCTTCTTCCACTCCAACTGAGACCGGACCGCAGTCCGGGTCAGACCCCTCCCGCAAATCCCTGGGCCTGATGATCGGGCTCTCCGCTGGCCACGGCATCAAGCACTTTGGGCAGGGCGCGTTGCTGCTCATCTCGCCGCACATCCGAGAGGCGATGGCACTCAGCGAAGCAGCATTCGGCGGCATCGCAGCATCGCAATCCGCATCAAGCGGAGTCGCCAACGTCCCAGCAGGCATCCTCTCCGACGTCTACCGTCGCCGCGTCGCCTGGCTACTGACCATCAGCATGTTGCTCGTCGGCACCGGCTACCTCGTCATCGGCATCTCGCCCTGGTTCTGGCTCGTCATCATGGCCGTCAGCATCATCGGCTTCGGCACCAGCCTCTGGCACGCGCCCGCCTTTGGCACGCTGGCCGCCAACTACCCCGAACGCCGCGGCATGGCGATGTCGGCCCACCTGACCGGAGCGCAGGTCGGCAACACGATCAGCCCGATCATCATCGGGATGCTGCTCTCTGGCTTCACGATCGGCTTCCTGTCGCTTAGCTGGGACGGGATGCACTGGAGACTGGTCTCTGCGCTTCTCTTCATTCCCGCCGCGCTGACTGCCCTTGCGGTGACCCTGAAGGTGAAGACGGCGGGCCAGGAAGCGGATCGAAACATGACTCGCGCCGAGTACGTGGAGTCGGTGAAGCGGCTGGTGACGAATGTGGGCGTGCTTGGGATGGTGGTGCTGGGGGCGTTCCGAGGAGCGGTGCACACGGCGTTCCAGGCGTTCCTGGTGCTGTACATGACGGAGGAGTTGGAGTACTCGGCATTCGTGGTAGGACTGCATGTGGCGCTGATAACGATGGCGGGGATCGCTTCGACGCCGGTGATGGGGATCATCTCGGATCGCATTGGCCGCAAGCCGGTGATAGCTACCGCGATGTCGCTGATGGCGGTGCTGATCTTCTTCTTCCTGGAGTACGACACCGGCGCGCCGATGACGGTGCTGATCGGTTTCCTGGGACTGTTCTTCTTCTCGGTGATGCCGATCATCACGGCGGCGGCGATGGATCAGATCGACAGGGGGTCGGAGGGTTCCGGAACTGCCTTGATGTTCGCTGGCGGCTCGCTGATCGGCTCGACTTCGCCGATTGTTGCTGGGTTCATCTACGAGGCGAACGGGTTCTCTGGCGTGGTGTGGTTCGCAGGGACGATCGCGGCGATTGGAGCGGTGCTTGCGGTGATCCTGCCAACGAAGCCGAAGGCTGCGGGGTAGCTTGCGCTGGTCGGTTGACCTTGTCCGCAACGTCACGTTAGATAGCGGGCACGCCGCATCCGCGCCAATCACCGCCCACCCCACGCAAGAGAGGCTCGCCTCATGAGAGCTATCGATATTCACGCCCACGTTCCTCGTCACCCTGATCTGCCGGAGTACGGCATCGAGCCCGGCCTTCGCAAGATGTTTCGCATGGATGGCGAGCCTGACGGCGTTCAGGAGATGGTCGACCGCTATCGCAAGGCCGATGTGAAGGCGGTGATCTTCTCTGTCGATGCAGAGACCGAGACGGGAGACAAGCCGGACCCGAACGACTACGTGGCTGATGTTGTGAAGCGTCATCCTGAGCAGCTTTTCGGGTTTGCGACGGTTGATCCGCGCAAGGGTGCAGCAGCGGTGGAGGAGCTTGAGCGGGCGGTGACTGAGCTGGGGTTGATCGGCCTGAAGCTGCATCCGATCCACATGGCGTTCTTCCCTGACGACCCGGCGTTCAAGCCGATGTTCAGCAAGGCCGAGCAGTTGGGCATCCCTGTGCTGATGCACTCTGGCTACGCGGCTGCAGGTGCAGGGACTCCGGGCGGCGGTGGCTTCAAGCTGCAGTACGCCCGGCCGATCCCTCATGTCGACAACCTGGCGGCCGATCACCCGGATCTGAAGATTGTGATGGCCCATCCGGCGTGGCCGTGGATCGACGAGCAGATCGCGGTGGCGCTGCACAAGCCGAACGTGTTCATCGATCTCTCGGGCTGGGCGCCGAAGTACATCCCGAGGCAGCTGATCGCCGAGGCTGGCGGACGCTTGCGTCGCAAGGTGCTATTCGGCTCAGACTATCCATATGTGACGCCGGAGGTGTGGATGGAGCAGTTCGCCGAACTGGAGATCCGCGACGAGGCGAGGGAGCTGATCCTCCTGGAGAACGCAAAGACCGTGCTGGGGTTGGAGTGATGCGTGCCTTCTTCTCGCATTCCTGCAAGTTTTGTCGTCACGCAGCGCGGTATGGTCACCCTGGCCGCCACCGTATGTCATCCCGACCGAAGCGGAGGGATCTGACCTTGCATGCATTGTGACAAGTGCTGCA
>JANQIZ010000129.1 GCA_028281895.1 Dehalococcoidia bacterium | reverse complement strand
GGTACACGGGAATCCAGGGCTGATGCCAGGCTCGTCGTCTGTGCCGTACTGAATGCCAGCGGTGTAGGAGTCAACGTCCGGCAGCTCCCACTTACACTCAATGTGCGGCACTACGCCACTGCTGACTACGCCAGCGCTGGCGGGCACGCCTTCCTGATCTGCACGCGCAACCTGGGAAGCATTCCCAAACGCGAACACAGCAAGAAGCGCTACAAGAGCAGTGAGGGAGAGAAGTCCCAGGCTCTTTTTGGGTGTAATCAAAGTCACACCTCGCCTCCTTTAGCTGGACTGAACATATGAACAGTCCAGTTACGTTAATGGTCCGTTCTACGGTGAGTGCCGGTGAACGTCACCAACACTCCAGTGCCAGATGCGTCCCACGGAGCTCAACAGAGTGGAGTGAGGGTGGAGCAGTCAGTCGAATGTGACAGCCGACTCTGGTCTCACATGGAGGACGTGTCCTCCAAACTCTGCTGGGCCGTCTGCGTAGCGGACCCCGATTCGACCTCAGGCCACGTGGCACGATCTAAAAGCCACTTCGCCATCCGTCGATACTTTCTAGAGCCGGGTGCTAGATCGTGGGCGGGAATTAAACACTCGCCACACACCCAAGTCAACGAAATTTCACACCTTTCGCTCAGCTTGAGCCAAAAGTGAGACTAAAGGCTCATCGCCCGAAAACCGCGAAAGTGCAAGAATCCAATCTGGCTGAACACACTGGCAGCCAAACGAACCCGGCACTCCGAGACCGTCGACTTGAGAATCAACGCACCCAGGCTTTTCTCCGCACTTCTGCTCGCTTTCGCTCTGTCCGCCACCCTGGCTATCGCTGTCGAGTTCACTGGTAGAACGAAATCCGCGTCCGCGCAATCTGATGGCGCAGGCGGCTCGGGGCCAAGGATCCAGTGCTCCTGGATCCTGCAGGACGCAGACTCATCGATGGCCGGCATGCAGTACGGCCAGGATGCCGATCCGATGCGTCAGCCTGACGCACCGTGCGCAATTCCAGCAGGCTCTGGAACTTTGCCCTCACAGAACCCGACCAGCAGGAACGTGATCCAGGTTGGGCCTGTATTGCCGGGCCTGCCCGGCGAGACAGCTGTTGTAGAAGACAGAATCGTCCAGTCATGGGCTGCCGTCGGGCACGCCTCCGACACCGGTCTCGTGGAGAGCGTCACCTGGAGCGTGTTCAACCCCGATGGGACGCTTAAGACCCAGTTGCAGGGAACTAAAGTCGACCCACTGGATTCTGGCGACGGCCCTCTCGGGAATGACGATAGCGTCGATCTGAACGATCTCGGGATGCCGGGCAATACCGGAACGATGTTCGACTCTGCACACGCAACGGGCCAGCTTTCTGCTGACGCGATCTCGGCGAGTGACCTGGGGCTCGTCGATCTGGCCAATCGAGGCCAGAGAGATCTGTGGTTCGCGCAATGGTCGGCAGGCTCTGGCCAGATCTGCGGAGAGCACCTCGTGCAGGTGACTGCGATGGCCGACGGCGTCGAAGCGATGATGAACACGACCATCGAGTTCCAGTGCAGCTACAACCTGGAAGTGGATGTGAGCAAGGTTCTCTGGGGGGCGATCGGAGCCGTCGGCAAGAAGACGATCCCCGGAAATCTGAATTTCATCCCCGAAGACAGTTCAAAGGCGACCACTCTGCGATACAGCGGCAGTCATCCTGTCGGCATTGGAATCCAGTTCGGAAAGATGTTCGAGATCGATTCCGATGGGGTGAAGATCCCCGGAGGGTTGGAACTGGAGACGTTCGGATTCGGGTTCGGCGTTGACCGCGCCGATCTCGAGTGGTTCGATCCGATCCCGGCTGATGAGATCGGCTGGGTGACTCGGGATGAGTTCATCTGCGCCGAAACGCAACAGGTCACGCGTGCAGATCTGTCAGTGGTCGGTCATCCCGATCGTTCGAGCTTCTACACCAGCCAGATCTACTTCCTGATGAGAAACACGGTCGGGTGCGGATTGGGAGACGGCAGCAGCGCCGATGCAGATACAGCGGGCGCTGAAAGCCAGGACGTCTGAGTAAGGTCTGGCCTTAGAGCT
Organism: Dehalococcoidia bacterium; assembly: GCA_028281895.1. Taxonomy (GTDB): domain Bacteria; phylum Chloroflexota; class Dehalococcoidia; order Lucifugimonadales; family Lucifugimonadaceae; genus JAJCYX01. The sequence continues at coordinate 15,473 of JANQIZ010000129.1, read as the reverse complement.
CGTCGTCCCGCTCGATGAACTCCAGCGTGTCCTCGTTCAGGTTCCACGCTTCGTCGCCACACTCGATGGCCCAGATGTTGTCCACATCCTGCGGCCTGCCAATGCGGGGGCCATCCGGGCAGTGGCCGAGAACCAGGTACTCCTGGTAGAGGCTTTCCAGCCTCATGTTCTCGCCAATCTCGGTTGGAGGCAGCTTGGCGAGCTCCTCCGCCCAGAGCGTGCCCACCTCGACGGGTGTCAGCTTCTTGCCGCCCTCAGAACCGCTTGAGCAGGCAGCGAACACCGCCATGGTTGCGAGAATCAACGCCAGGCCGTATCTGCGCATTGCAAACCTCGATGCTGGACAGAAACCGTTAAAAAATGAAGACCCCGCTAGTCAGGTTGGCGGGGTCTTCTTGCAGCGTCAAGCACCCATTCACCTTTGCTTCCCGGCTAGTAAGGATTCCGGGTGCCCGCGCCACGTCTCTAAATATGGAGACAGCCTCACCTCAGGTCACCGGCCTAGAGGCTCATCGTCCCGAACTCCGGTGACCCGCTCAGTGATCGAGAAGGCTCATCGGCTGAGCCAAAAGGCTCACGCGCCAGTTGCAGAGACAGTCTCACGCGGCCTTGCAGGCACGTTGGACAGTTAGCGCGTAGAGTCTTTGAATCGCCTCGCCGCAAGGCCAGAATCAGCACTGTCCCTTGCTGAGGAGAGTGCTCAGCCGGAGAAGGGTCTCCCGATTCTCCTCAAGCTGATCGAACAGATTGCCCTTTACCGAGCGCAACTGATCAGCCGAATCGCATACAGAACCCGCCGTTCCTTCACCCGCCAGCCTTCCAGCAGAATCCTCAAGCGATGCCGCAACCAACCGCGGGCCGAGGTCTGCCATCGCCTCCATTGACCTGAACTGAGATCCGATCGGCGGGAGCATGGAAGTGGTATTGATGATCCACGACCAGCTGTTCATTCGAGATTGGAGAGCGGCAAACTCGCGCGTGGCCAGCACAAGGGCGTCTTCGCTGCCTTCAGCGCTTCCATCACGCATGGCGATCTGCAAGTACTCGGTGCCAACTGAGCTGTGATCGATCATCCCCTTGGCATTGCTCTGCGTCCTGATCCCCGCAACGATGATCAGGCCGATGACCACTATCGCTATCCACAAGCCAATGGACCGCGGGATTCGAAGGCCAATCGACCGCTGCTCAGTGGCCATAGAGCCGATCGATGGCTCGCGTGACCTTCCTCTCGCCCTGTCTACGATCAGCCTGAGAGCGCTGGACACAGATCGCGGCGCTGTTGGAGCAGACACCTTGGCGATGGTCCTCATCAGCAACGCAGTCTCGCCCAGGTCTTCGTAGACCTGCACCAGCATGAGCCATAGCGCCGCTGTGTCCGACTCTGGCAGGTCGAGGCGCAACTCTGCAGATGATCGGAGCTTGCGGGCCTTCTCATGCCACTGGAGCGAAGTGATCGCAGACTGCGCAGCGCCTTCAAGGTCGCCTCGTTCCCGCCGTGCTCTTGCCACCGACTCCAGCGCCTGGGCTAACGAAAGAGCATCGATGTAGGCAAGAGCTTCTTCGCCTGAATCCCGATCAAGCCTGTGACGACGATAGATGTCCTCGATATTGCGGGCCGTAGCCTTGCGAATCTCGGCCAGCTCCTCTTCGTCACACTGCAGCAGATCAGCGTAGTCCGAGTCCTGGTCCAGCCGCGCGAAGTCGTCCTCACGATTGGGAGAGTCAAGACCGTTGCTCGATTGTCTGGCTCGAGAAGCGAACATGGCGGGAGTTGGGATTCCGTGACCAATCTCACAGGTCACGCAAGTTTGCAGCCGATCTGGCTGGCGCAGAACCCTATAACGTGTAGGCGAATTGCGGCAACAGCAGACTGACTAGGGCGCCGCCGATAGATCGTGAACGTGATGGTGATGACAGACGGCCTGCAGAGCCAGCTTAATCCAGCGATTGGCTCTCTGCAGGGCTCTCAAGCCGGGCCAGCTATCAGACTTCGGCCTTTGGCTCGACTGGCCAGTGGCTGACCGCCCCACAGATGCAAACCTTCGTGCTGGCGTAGTTGCAGTCGCACACCAGCATGTTTTCAAGGCGTTCTGACCGGCACTCGGAGCACATGCCTTCGAAACCGTCCTCCGCAGGCCTGCCGCAGCGGCAGACACAGGTGCACATCGGCCCTTCATAGACCGGCGCGGCCTGCTGAATCGGCTCATCTCCGAACTGGGACCAGTCGGGGTTCTGAAAATCTACGACATTGCTGCGAGGCTGTTCAGCAAGAGTTGCCTCAGCACGAGCTGTCTCAGCACGAGGCTGTTCGGCACGAATTGGCTCAGCATGAGGCGGCTCAGATGGCTTGGCTGGCTCAGCCGTTTCGCCGCCAGAGTCGACGATCTCGATCTTGCGCGGCTGCCGATCTCGAAACGCCATCGATGGTGCAGCGATGCCAGTTTGCAGGCCGTGGAAGTCCAGCTTGCCCTCGACCGACATCCTGTTCACTCGCAGCTGCACGAAACGTACAGCGACCGTCGCCAGCAACAGGCCAACGCTGAACCCGGCAGCGATGTTGCCGATGCGCTCGTCTCCGCCGAGCGGAGTGAGCATTGAGACCCCTGTGCCGATGACAAGGAGCACCAGCATCACGAGGTAGAAGAGATTGAACGGGTTCATGGCAGTTAGATGCTAATAGGGCGTAGCAAGTCGCATGTCCGTAACACCCACACATCACCTGCGAATCTGCACCCAGTCATACCGGTGGTGCTGTCGCCGGATCAGTGGGTGAGCAGGGCTGTTCGCTGAGCAGGTAAACTCAAAATGTGCCCATCAGTTCCTTGAACTGCCATTCTCGCATTCCAAGTCTTCGAACGCATCTGCGCTCTCAATTAGCTGGTCCACAGTACGATTCAGCTGGAAGTAGACGCGCCTGTCTGCAGTCTCAAGCCTCTGCACCGCCTCACAGAGTCGATCGATGTCATCATCTTCGATCTCACTTGAGTCCGATCCACCGCCTGACCTGGCGGTGACCCACACCAGCACTTCGCCTGCCGCGCCGATCCTGTCCATCGACTCGAACTGCCGCCGGACGGGAGGAACAGCGTTCGAGACAGCGATAATCCACGACCAGTGATCGAGTGACTGGTTCAAGCGTGCAAAGTGCCCTGCCGCAACTGTGATCGAAGTATCGTCTCTGCCTCGCTGGGCCGCAGCCAGCCACTCGACGCCGAGCGATCCGTTGTCAACCATGCCTTTGACCCGCACTACGCTGCGGAAAGCGACGAGGCCAACGAACGAAAGCAGTAGCAGCACAGCCAGAGTGGCGGCAGCCAGTTTCGGGTTGGATTTCAGCCAGGTGATAGCCTGATGAACGTTCGTCATTTCTCACCGAAGAGAGATCAGAGTTGTCACATGCACAGCGCAAGCATTGAGTACGTCTCAATCTCCAATGTGCACGCCTGCCAACAGTGCCGCTACCGGTAACACCCCAACGGAAGAGGTGAAGAAACGGGCAGGATCACGCAAGTCAAGTTGCGCATCGGCCACTTCATAGCCGAACAGCCGCCCTCTACAGTCGATCTGTATTACTTGCAGTCTGCAGCCTGAGCCCGTTGAACCGACCCTGCGGAGCCAACTAGATCAGTTTGTTGACACGGTTTTCATGTTCGGTTGTTGACGTACTCGCACTGCCTGCATAGTGTTAATCTGTAGAACCGGTCACCTAGATCGGGATATCAGTTTGGAGCGTTGAGAATGGGTTTCCTTAGAGGCATTGGCCCGCTCGAAATATTCCTCATCCTCGTTGTCGTCCTAATCATCTTTGGCGTTGGCAAGCTTCCGAGCGCCGGCCGAGGAATGGGACAGGCGATCAAGGAATTCCGCAGTTCCGTGAAGGATGAAGACAAAGAGGCCCTCGAGTCCTCGACCGAATCCAGCAGCGAGGCCGAGAGCAAAGCTTCCTAAGCCTTAAACGGCTTTTAGCAACTGCACCGCACATGAGGGGCGTCATTCGTGACGCCCCTCTATTCGTTTCGGTGGCTGAACTTTCAGAAGGCGACTGAGAACGAGTCAGCACACGCTGACCTAACGAGCATGCGGCCACTCAGCAAGCGGGCAGAGAGCTTTCAACTTGCACATGCTCCCAGATGGCACATTCGAGTATTCAGACTCGTCTCTGCCCGTTCTGACCAGCAACATCTGCATTCTCATTAGGCTGCATTGACCATGCAGGTATACGCTCACGTTGGTCCTGAGATGGATTCAGATACCTGAATAGCCAGACTCGCCGGAACTAAGGGCGATCAGGAACAAGTGACCGAATCACAGTCGCCGTGCCAGCAGGAAGTGCACAGCGGATTCTGCCGCCTTGCGATGTCTCTCGGCTCCCGGCGTCTAGGCGGCCGGAACCTGCTCTTCTTGCCGTCCGCGCTCAGCGAACCTGGCCAGCGCAATGCCCGTCGTGTACAGGACGATCACAGGGCCGGCGACCAGCGACTGAGTGATGGGATCGAAGGTCGGAGTGACGATCGCGCCCAGTACGAATGCGAAGAGGATCATCCATCGCCACTGCTTTATGAACCAGCCAGAGCTCACGACTCCGAGTTTCGCAAGGAAGAACATCACAACAGGCAGTTCGAAGATCAGCCCCATCCAGAACGAGAGGGCGATCAGCAGGCTCACATACGATCCGATCGAAGGAAGCGGCGTCGCCAGCTCGCTGCCGAACGTCAGCAGGAAGTTGATAGCTGGCGGAATGAGCATCTCGAACCCGAACCAGACCCCGCCGGCAAACGACAGGATCGAGAACGGAATGAAGAAGTACAGATAGTAGCGCTCGTTCGGCGTCAGGCCCGCCCTGAGGAACATCGCCACTTCGAACAGCAGATACGGCATCGTGGCGGTGAATCCAATGATCACGACGATCTTCATCACCGCTCCCCAGGCTTCTGCCACCTGGGTGAAGATTATCTGGCCCTCTGAGTTGGCCAGGGCCTCTTCTGCCGGCTTGCGCAGGAACTCGAAGATGTGATCGTAGAAGACCGCGGCGGCGATAGTGAATATGAGAAAAGCTATGGCGACGCGAATCATGCGCCGCTTCAGCTCGTTCAGGTGCTCCAGCACCGTCATTGCACGCTGAGTTTCGTTCACTACGTCGTCTCGTTCGCCTTCGAGGGCTTAGCAGATCCCTCGCTGCTACTCGGTCCAGATGATTTCTTCGAACTCGATGGAGCCTCAGTCGATTCGTTTGGAACAGGCTTAGTTATATCCAGTTCGGGAATATCAAGGCTATCGCCATCGATAGAAAGATCCTTCTCTAGACCCTTGATACCACGTGTTGCCGACTCATCCCAGATGTCTCGCTTGGTCTCTTCATACTCTTTCTTCAGCTCGTCGGCATCGATCGCCTCTTTGACCATGCCGGTGAGCTCTGCTCTGTACTTGCGTATCTCACGATAGTACTTGCGGCCTGAGCGCACGCCCTCAGCAAGGCGTCGAGGCCCGAGAAAGAACATTGCGACTCCAAAGATCAGCAGGAACTCGAGGCCGCCTATGCCAAGGAAGTTCAAGAGCGATCCCTCTCCCACTGATCAGCATATGCGCATCGCGTAAGTGTGACACCCATGCAACTGGATGCCTCAGATGGTTTTCGTATGCAGATCGAGTGGTACATGAAGCTGCTCACAGCTCAGCATCGTCATCTGAGATCAACGCCTTAGGCAGACGCACATTTGCTGCTCGACTCTTCCCGACTTGTAGCCAACCGAGACTTTGCTCTGAGTCAATTCTCGCACCACTCACTCGCAGCGGGTGTGCCTGGCGGGGTTCCAAGCGGTCAATCAATGATCCATCTGGCCCGGTTCGGTCTTTGCCTGCCGATGCGCGCATGTTCGCGACTCCTAAGATTGTCGACAACAAGGGCGCTGCGCATCGGTAAATCCGCGACTTTCGTGTGTCGCATCAAACAGACTCGGCTCGTGATGGGCCGGATGGGGTTTTTGAGAGCAGAGTGACCGTTTCACCCGGCTGAAATTAGCTATCGAAGCGAAATTTTAGTAGAGTCCCTCTGCCCGTACCCGGCCGTTTGCAGGTCACGGGTCATTATCCAGCTCCGGATAGCGAGAGGACCGGCATTTCTGCCGGTCCTCTTTCTTTTGCGCCTGAATACACGGTTCACAGCGATTCCCGGCTGGTGACTGGCACGTACGCGCGCCTGCGGCCATCTGCCGCAACGGCTGGCTCGTTGGCTATTCAGGCATCGTCACTCGCACTCTAAACTTGAGGGATGATTCTTCTCCAGCCGACGCGTGATCGACATCTCAACGATGCTTGACTCTCAGACATTCCTTGAAGTGCCCGGCCTGCGGTTCGTACTCGAAACCGATCGCCCGGAGCTGATCGACATCTCTCGTGAGGTCTTCTCAGCGAGTGTGCCGACAGCCAGCTCACCTGACGGCGATGCCAGGACCATCACGATCCAGGCAAAATCAGACGAATCCGCGCCTGAGGCGTATTCGCAGTTGCGTGTCGATGGAGAGTTCATCAACGACATGACGTCTGAGGGCGTGTTGGTGAACTACATCGAGACCGTAGTGACAGACAAGCTTGCGAGGCACTTCACCGACTATGTGCTGATCCACTCTGGCGCTGTCGCATCAGGCAGCCGCGGCATCCTGCTGCCGGGCGCGTCTGGCAACGGCAAGAGCACCACGACGACATGCCTCGCGCTGAGCGGCTTCACCTACTATTCAGACGAAATGGCAGTGCTTTCCAGCGATGCGAAGCGACTCTTCCCATTCCCGAAACTGCCAGGGCTCAAGACGGGTGGGCGAAAGATCGTCCAGGAAACCTTCAAAGACGCAGCTCGAGCCGTCTACTCTCCAGAGATCGACAACGTGACGTACTTTGAGCCTCACAGCCTCCCAGGGCCAGCCGAAGGCAGCGAAGGTGTCCAGATAGACTTCGTGCTCCTGCCAAGGCGTCCTGAGCCCGGTGAGACGCTTCTGGAGCCTGTCCGCAAGTCTGAGGCGCTGCGAGTGCTGATCGAAGAGAGTCTCGACCTCGAGCTCAGGCATGCGGCAGGTTTCGATGCGCTGACCACGATAGTGAACAACGCAGACTGCTATGTCGTGAAGTTCGGAGACGTTCACGCCGGGATCGGTCTTGTGCAAGAGCTGGTGAGCGGCAAGTAGCCGGTAGTCGCACGAAGCTGTCGCCTGCCGAGGGCATGGCCCGCCTCTCTTGCCTGGCCAACGGCCAGGCTCAGGCTAGCCTCAACGCCAGCGAACGAGGTTCAGGCTGACGAACTCGTTGATGGTGCCTCGCACGTCGTCATCAAGAGAATCGGGCGGATCGTCGATTAACTTGCCAACCTCTTCGACGATCTGCGTCGGCTTCTTCGTGCCATCGCAGAGCCACCAGACGAGTGCGGCGGTTGGATTCAGGATGTGCGCAGCATCAACTCGAGGATCGAAGAGAACGATCTCGTCCTCGACCTGAGATTCGGTGATGTCAGGCTGCTGCTCTGGGCAGCGCTCATTGGTGATGGATGTCATCCGTTGTCACTGATCCGCTGTTAGACGGCCTCACGAAACCTGCCCAAGTGCCCGTGGCTGGCCAGGTTTCGCGACCGTTCCATTGTGACTCTTGATAAGTAAAGCCCTGTTCTGCGCGTCAGAGCGTCGTGAATTGATCTACCGCGGCCTGTTGCCTGCACCTAATGAAGGCCACTTCTGGCGCCAGGAAAGCACTGGCTACGCGGCAGCATCCTCACTGCCGCCGAGTCTCAGCAACCGCTTGAGGCGTGCGCCCACCCCATTGGAGGCATTGCTACCGGCCCCGTAGGAGCCACTGCTCACAACATAGCTGAAGTTCTCAGGGCCTGCCATGTTCAGAACCGTTCCATGAACCTCAGCGCCCGTCCGCTGGATCGCCTCACACGCCTCCATCAACTCATCGCTTGTCGTCCTGTTTGCCCTTGCGACCATCACGACAGACTGGGCATGCCTTGCGGCGATCAGCGCGTCCGCGAATCCTATGGCCGGCGGACCATCGACTATGACCACTTCGTAACTCTCTCTTGCATCCCGAATGAATGCTCCGAACGATGCACGAGAGAGAGCGTCAATAGCGGGCATGCTCGACCGGCCTGCTGGAAGGACATGAAGTTGATCCTGTTCAACTATCTCGCCGGCAGGATCGGTTCCGAACTCAAGTGCATCTGCCAGCCCAGCATTCCCTTCCAGTTCGAGAATCCTGCTCAGATCAGGCTTGCGGAGATTGGCATCCACGATCAGGACACGCTTTCCTCGCTGCGCAAGGACGCGCGCCGCATTCAGCGAAAGCGTCGTCTTGCCATCACCAGCGCGGGCGCTGGCGATCAACATCGTTCCCGCCGCTTCCTGTACTAACTGGTCGATCTCAGTTGCCAGTAACTGAATAGAGTCAGCGAACATCGTGCTCGACTCGTCAGTCAGCTCAGGCCCGTTGGCATTGTCCTTTGTGTTCGCGGCGGCCACCGCCCCGATCGGCTGGATTCCCGTCACGCTCACAAGCTCGTTGACGGTGCGGACACCTCTATCCATGTAATCGGTCGCAAATACCGCCAGCAGGCCCACCAGGATTCCCGCCACACCTGCTATCGCAGCCGGTGCGGCGATATCTTCTGCCAGCCGCGCAAGACCCAGTCTGGACACCTGCGACACCTGTGGGGCAGGCGTTGAAACCGTGTATCGCTCATTGGCAGCGATCACCGCATCGACCTCTTCCTGGAGCGTCAGCAGATCGCCGAACTCGGCATCAGACGGCCGTTCGATGTCAGATAGAAGGTCAGCCACCACGAGCAGACGGTCACTTGCATCTGACAGCCGCTGCGCAGAAAGGGTGATGCCGACCTCGTCCTGGACCTCGTTGTCCTCCACCACAGAGCGGAGCCGTCCTGCAAGCTGATCCAGCAGTGCTCCCGATGCGTTCAGCCTCACGTCCGACTCAACAATGACAGCACGAGCAGTAGAGTCAGGCGTCGAAGAGTCGACAGACTGCAAGAGCACAAGCGCGTCGGTCACGCTGGTATCGATAGCAGCAGCATTGCCAATAGCATTGATCAGTTCGGCAAGAACGCCCAGGTCTGAAGCCCCGGAGTTAATCTGTGCGCTCAGGTTCACCAGGCTCACAAGATCGGTCCCTGGCAATGAGCGGCGTCGTACATTGGCGAGGCCTTCGTCAGCATCCCTGAGCGATGAAGCAGCCGACTGGATCTGGACAACGAATTCCCGGCGACTGATCTCAACACCAGAATTCTTCCTGGTGATGGCCTGCTGGATCGCCTGCTCGATTGCGCTCAGCTCAGCAGATAGATTGCGCTCAGCCGTCCGCAGGCTCGCCAACGCCAATGCAGCGTCATCAGACTGCAGGCGAATGGCATTCAGAGTCACTGAAGACTGATCGACGATGCTGTCTATTGCGATCAACTCGGAGAACAGGCCACCGCCTGTCACACCTTGCCGCAACGTCACCAGCAGCTCTGAAATTCTCGACAGGCTCGTGTTCGAAGCCCTGACTACCTGCCCAACCACGTCTGTGCTTGAAGAAGAGACAACTCCAGATTCGAGCTCAACTGTGATCTGCGTCGCTGTAGACCCTAGTGTCTGAGCCACAGCGCCAATCTGCGATCCACTTGACTGGACAAGGTTGGTGGAAGCGTTTAGCCCCTGGATCAACTCGACGCTCTCGACGCTCTGTAATTCGCGAGCTGCTGCGTTCAGCCGATCCTGGGCTGCTGAGAGTCGACCGAGGTCCGAAACCTCGATTGGACCCTCACCAAGCAGCAGAGCCTGGATCTCGTCGGCAATGACCGAGAGACTCGCTGATGCTGCCACTGCCTCAGCGGAGACAGCATCACGATCTCGCTCAACAGTTACGACTGACACCGTTGTCGTGTCGACTCGATCCTGCAGATCGCTGGTAATTCCCTCGATGATCGTAAGCAGGTTGGCGATAGGCGCGCCGATCACAGGAGTTCCAGAGTCGATCACCTCCAGCAGGCTCACGGTCTGGTTCAGTGCCTGCAGAGCGTTTTGATACGAATCCAGGTCAGACTCAAGTGCAGAGAGCGATCCTTCGATAGCGAACTCGTCAAATAGGCCAAGCATCCTGATAGATGCTCTCGAAAGCTCTGCAGATGTCTCTCTGAGGTCCTCCACCTGCAACGCCACTACGGCGGCCGATACGTTCTCAGAGTGAGTCTCAGTGAAGTTAGTCAGGCGATCGCTCGCCGAGCTGATGGCAGCGGCGGCAGAGAGCAGCTCCTCAAGCGCCTCTTCCTCCTCAGGAGAGAGATCCTCCAGGGCAGATATGCCGGTGGTGTCACCGCGTATGAACTCGACAGCAGCCTGCTCGATCGATTCGAGCTCTGTCACCTGCTCGGAGACCGCCGTATCGATCGTCGCAAGCTCAAGTGATGCGCGACTGAGCTGCGAGAGAACCGAGGCAGATACCGGCGCAGAGCCCTGGATCTGGTCGATCCTCTCCTGGATCGCCTGGAGCGCCGACTGCCGTTGCTCGTCAAGCTCCTCGTCAAGGAACTCCTGGTACGCGGTGGTAATCGCCTCCAGTTGTGCTGCGGCAAGGGCCTCGCCATCGGCCAGCAGCGTCAACTGCACAAGGTTCGTGCCAGCTGTGGCCTCAGCCGTGAAGTTGGCGTCAAGCTGATTAACCAGGGCGGTGATCGTTACTGAGTCTGTCTCTGGATCAAGATCAGGGCGCATCTTGAGTACGGCCCTGCGCAGGACAGCTGAGCTGCTGATGCCGATCTGGTGGCTAATGCCGCTACGAGCGAAAACCGAGCCAATGTCGATCGACTCAAGCTGCTCATTCTCCGGAAGAACAAGCGGGTTGAAGATGATGCTGCTGCCCGTGGCTTCGTGCGTGCCGGATCCTTCACTATCCTGCCCGCCGATCCAGATCAAGGTGCCTGCGACAACGCCGACCCCGATGCCGACAAACGTGGTCAGTACGACCAGCCACTTGCGACTCCAGACCGCTGCGACGAAGTGCGCCAGGTCATTATTTGGCGTGTTGTATCGGCTATTCTCGTTCACAGTTGGTAGTGATTTGGCGGCGTGCTAGCCGATCTTTATATCTCTTGATCGAAGCTGCGGTTACCTGTTAGCGCATCTTAGGAACGGCGCGAGGTCGGTTCGACCGCGGTCAGCATATCCTGTCTGAATTACTGAAGAATGGGGCGGTCTACGCGAATACCTCTGCGAGATCACCTGTCATTGCGAGGTTCCTGCGTCACTTCAACGAAACGATCATCACCTGTCGCTCGCTGACAGGATGTACGGTTCTGACAGGAACTCGATCACGAAAGAATCCCCCTGCTTAGGTACGTACGTGGCAGGTGACTCGATCTTCTCTGTCCGCTGGTAAGTTCGAGTGTCCACCAGGTGCACCGTGAACTCTCCTGGATCTCCTCCCGGGCACGGATCCCCGTTTCTGAACTCCCGACCGTCTGGCATACGGATGCTTGTGCTGGTGATCTCACCGCCGGCCAGGTCAAAGAACCGTCCGAGGGTGGCGTTAGCTCCCTCGCTCTCACTATCGGTCGGATGAATATGGATCAAGAGCCCGCCATGAGAGTGGATATCTCCGGGGAACGGCGCAAGTGATCTCTGTACCTCTCCGCACAGGATGGTCCGGTACTGCGCGTGCCAGTGGTCTCCCACATATGGCAGGTCGGGGTCCCAGAGCGCTAGAACGGCTGCGGTTCCTCCCGCGGTGGCGACGCTCGCTATCAGCACAGCGATCACCAGCTTCTTCATTGGCGTGAAGGCAATCGCAGATAGCGCAATGAAGATTGAGGCTACAAACGTTCCTGACAGGTTGGCCGCGATATCCCGTCGCTGGAAGGCTCGTGATTCCGTGAGAGTGTTCTGAGCAACCTCAACCGCAACTCCCAGCAGGAGTGATGCGATGACCGCAGCCACCAGTGAACTGCGCGCCCCCAGACGCAGTCCGCCCTTGAATAGCAGGTAGAACCATGCCGTAGCCACGGCAAACACCAGGAAATGTCCGGCTGGCGACGTCGTCGCAGCGCTGATCCCGGGAATCCGAGGAGGCCGCGCCTCAAGAGCGATGTACGCGAAGAACGCAGCCCACAGCAACCCGGCCGCCGCCAGCGCCAGAGTCTGGAAGCCGGGCCAGGAAAAGCGCCTGCCTGGACTGACGTTAGCCACGATCTCACTTTGCGGTGGCTGAATCAATTGACCGTCACACCGGCCCGCGCCAGCTCATCGATGGTCACTTGTCGATACTCTTCGTAGTCCCGGAGGCCTGGCAGCACCGTCTGACCGATCACGATGATCGGAGTCGATGTGAATCCCGCTTCTTGTGCGGATTCGAGATCGCTTTCGACGTAATCACGCATCTGATGAGTGTCCAGGCACCTGTTGAACTCCCGTGTATCCAGCCCAATCGTCTCTGCTGCATCCTTCAAACCCAGGTTGGTGAAGGTATTCGCGTTCCAGTTCTCGAATGTGTAGTCGTAGAACTCCCAGAAGTGACCCTGCGCTGCGGCACACTCAGCCGCCTCAGCGACTTCTGGCCCACCTGCAAGGATCGGCAACTGGTGGAAACGAAGCTGGGCATGACCCGGCTCCACAAACTCCTCAATCAACTCTCGCCCTGGCCCGAGGGCGAAATCTCTGCAGAACCGTCAGGTGAAGTCAGCATATTCAGTGATTACCAGAGGCGCTGATTCGCTTCCGAGCACAAGGCTGCCGCGGTCTGGACGCTCTGGCTGCCAGACAACCGCGAAGATGCCGGCGCCAAGCGCAACAACAGAAACCAGCGTCAGGAACGCCTTCTGCACTGTCCACCGGGTTAAGAAAACGCTCATTCGGATACACCACCGCTATTTGGCGGTCTGTTCAGATACGTGTGTTGAGGAATCAATCTCATCTCACCTTGCGAGTACTCTCGCTGCGATAGTGAAAGCGGGGTTCTAGTAGTGAGCAAGGCTTCCATCGATCTTGGCCTGCCGGAGCGCAGCCTGAAGCGAGATCACTCCGAGAGGGAACAGGATCGCCAGGTAGATCAACAGGACGCCGAACTGCGTCGACATGTCCTGGAAACGGTATCCCTCGAGGATCGCCAAACGCATAGCTTCAATGGCATGTGTCTGAGGCAGGGCTCGTCCCACTCCCCTGAGGAACGTGGGCAAGACCTCGAGCGGGTAGACCGTTCCCGAGAGGAACCCGGATGCCAGGAAGAAGACCCCTATCGCCGGGTTCGATTGCTTGAACACCAGCGTGAACGAGGCGGACAGGAGGCCGATGCTCCCCATAATCAGGAGCATCAGTATGACTATGAGCACTGCGGCGGCGAAGTTGGCCCCGCTCACAGCGATGCCGACAATGATGAAGGCGCCCGCAAAGTAGATTGCCATGCCGATGAAGGCACGCGTCAACGGATACACCGTCCATCCCACCATCACGGTTGGCAGCGAGGCGCGCGTGAGGAGCAGCGGTTCCAGCGTGCCCCTGATCTGGGCTCCGCGCAACGGACCTGTGATCATGCCGAGCGCCATGCCTGAGAAGGTGGCGAGGATGACACCGACCATCATCCATGCGATGTAGTTTCCGCCGAACCTCTCCAGCGCAGGAATCGTGACCGTATCGAACATTCTATTCAAGAAGAACAGGCCAATGAGCGGTATGAACAGGCCGAATACCTGCATGATGGCTGCCATGCGATACGAACGGGCTGATTGCCAGTCTCGCAAGAAGAAGGCCTTCATGAACTGACGATTCATGTGCCCGCCTCCGCGAGACTCGCGATCACATCTCCAAGAGCCGATCTTCGGCGAACCACCTCGTGCACATGGCAGCCCTCACTGGCCAGCATGCTCACGATCCCGGGAATCCGCAGGTCTGGATCATCAACGCCGAAGTCGATCACCATCCGGTCTTCTGTCTGGCCAGGCAGCAGATGAAGATCCGCAACACCGTCGATGAGCCGAATGCGATCGCTAATCGATGGCGTTGAGTTTGCCAGCGTCACAGTCACACGGTGCTCCGAGCCGAACCGATCGGTCACCGCTTCCACTGTGTCGTTGATCGCCACCTTGCCATCGTGTATCACCGCCACTCTGTCGCAGAGGTAAGCCGCCTCTTCCATATCGTGAGTGGCAATCAGGACGGTGACGCCCTGTCGCTCCATCAGCTCTTCCTTGACGAACCGCCAGATGCCTCTCGCGCTGGGCGGGTCCAGGCTTCGAGTCGGCTCGTCCAGCAGCATGATCCTTGGCTCAGCGATCAGACCCCGGGCTATCGCCAGCCGCTGCCGCATACCGGTTGAGAACCTGATCACCATCTCGTCTGCAGAATCGGCGATTCCAACCAGTTCCAGCAGCTCATTAATGCGATCGGCGAGCCTGTTCGGGGGCACTTCATATAGCCGTCCGTAGAACTCCAGGTTCTGCCTGCCCGTCAGTCGCCAGTAGTGCTGGCGCTCATCACTGGAAACGTAGATCAGCTTCTGCTTGATCCGGCCAAACTCATTGGTCGAATCGAGGCCGTCTACGATCACCCGGCCCTCGTTTGGCAGAAGCAATCCCGCAAGCAGCTTGAGCAGCGTCGTCTTGCCCGCGCCATTGGCTCCGAGCAGACCCTGTGCGATCCCTCGCTCGACCACCAGGTTCGTGCCCTTCAAGGCGTAGTTGCGCTTGCGCCTCCAGAACTTCAGCGCATCTCTGAAGTTTCCTGTGATCGGATATGACTTGTGGACGTCTTCGAGCACGACGACCGCGTCTGACGCGTCCGATGCGCTGTCGCTTTCTCTGCGAGGATCGACGAAGGTCCTGTAGTCGGTTGTCGACTGGGCGGTCATGCGTACTCTCGCCTCAACAGCTCTACGGTCTCGCCCATGTGCTCAAGACCGCGCGGAACCTCTAGCCTGGAGACGGGGATCGCTTCTACGATCTTCGCTGCGGCGGCCATGTGCCTGCCTATCAGCTCTTTCGGCAGCAGAGGCAGCGCGACGGAGTGCTGAACGAGTGCCAGCACCGCCTCGTGCTTCTCGAGCCTGCGGAGCGAATAGCCAGCATCACCTCTGGCGAGAACGACCAGGTTGCCAAGACTTGCTGGCTGTTCTTGGAATGTGGCCCAGTCACCATCTACGTGGACGCGTTCTTTGACATCGGGTGTGCCTCTCGACATTCCATCAGGTACGGACGATGCGCCAAACACGGATTCGATCGACTCGGCGGTGAGAGATACATACGGAAACCCGGAGGGAACGGCGTATCCGGATTCAACTGCGACGGGAGCGATGATGTCATCAGTTACGAACGGCAATCCGGTTGCTGCCAGGTGCGCTGTTAGCGTCGATTTTCCGGTTCCCGCCTCGGCCAGTAGCCCCAGCACGCTCTGGCCAGCCACTACAGCTCCTGCGTGCAGGTTGATGTTGCCCCTGGCATGCAGCACATAGCT
>JANQIZ010000092.1 GCA_028281895.1 Dehalococcoidia bacterium | reverse complement strand
GAGCGGGCCAAGAGCCCGTTCATGGCAGGTGCGCCACGGCAGTCAGCCAGCAAGTCTCATCCCCGCTCTTACGCCCGGACAGCGAAACCGAGCCCGCCGAACGCCGTCGACCGACAGTCGTCCGCATCACGCTGATGGCCCTCCGCTACCGCTGGCGCATGGCGTTCGCTGTTTCTACAACGATCATCGCAGCGTTCTTCATGCTGCTGATCCCGCGGCTGCTGGGTAGCGCCATCGATGACGCTGTCGTGTTCCTCGCTGACGATTCTGCGGATAAGAGCGATGTCCGCCGCACGCTGTTGTTGACTGGCTTCGCCATCTTCGGAGCGAGTGTGGCCCGCGGCGCGTTCACGATGGCACACAACTACATGGGCGAGTCGATAGGCCAGCACATCGGCTACGAGCTGCGTATGGCGTTCTACCGCAAGATGCAGCGCATGAGCTACAGCTACCACAACCACGTCCACACAGGCGACCTCATGACGCGCGGCATGCTCGATATCGAAGGCGTCCGCTTGTTCGTCAATACCGCCCTTCTGCGAACGCTGCTGCTGACCATCCTGATCGGCGGCGGCATGTACCTGATGCTGAGTACCGATCTTGTGCTTGGCCTCGTGGCGCTTAGCTTCGTTCCATTTGTCGCCTGGCGCGCAACCGCCGCACGGCTGAAGCTGCGCTCGAACTGGCGAATCATGCAGGAGAAGCTATCTGTCCTCACCCGTGTGATGGACGAGAACCTGGCCGGAATCCGGGTGGTGCGCGCATTTGCCGGCCAGGACTACGAGATGGCCAAGTTCAACCGCGTTTCGGACGAGGCGCAGGCGATGGCGAATGAGCTGATCGGCATCCGCGTGCGCAACACCACTTTCATGACATTCGCCTTCTTCGCAGCGGTCGTCGCCGTTGTGATCATTGGCGGCAACAAAGTCATCGACGGCGATATCCAGACCGGAACGCTGGTTGAGTTCCTTGCGTTCATGTTCATCCTGCAGATGCCTGTGCGGCAGCTCGGCATGATGGTCAACGGCTTCGCACGCACGCAGACGTCGGGCACAAGACTATTCGAGATCCTAGATCTCGATCCGATCATCAAGGACAAGCCTGATGCCAGGCCTCTTGAGATCAAAGGAGGCGTGCTTCGCTTCGAGCATGTCGACTTCTCGTTCATGGACGAGTTTGGAGACGAGCGAGTGCTGCGGGACGTCAGTTTCGAGGCGCGCCCGGGCCACACAGTCGGCATCGTCGGTCCGCCAGGAAGCGGCAAGTCGACACTGGCGCACCTTGTGCCTCGTTTCTATGACGTGACAGGCGGCCGCATCACCATCGATGGGCAGGACATCCGTGATGTGCAGCTGGAGTCTCTGCGACACATCGTTGGCGTTGTGCAGCAGGACACGTTCATGTTCACATCGTCAATCGAGAACAACGTCGCGTATGGCGATCCCTGGGCTGAGACCGAGGTGATTCACCGCGCCACTTCACAGGCGCAGCTTCACGACTGGGTGAAGAGGCTGCCGCGAGAGTACGAGACGCTTGTCGGCGAGCGTGGAGTATCGCTCTCTGGTGGTCAGCGGCAGAGGCTTTCAATCGCACGCAGCCTGATGCTGAACCCGAAGATCATCATCTTCGACGACTCAACTGCAGCCATCGATGCGGCGACTGAGCAGCGAATTCGCGCTGCTCTTCGAGAGGTCACACAGAGCAGAGCCGTCATCATCATCTCTCACCGCCTCAGCTCGCTCATGCATGCCGACGAGATCCTCTTCATAGAGAAGGGCGAGATTCTTGAGCGCGGCTCCCATGAGGAGCTGATCCGCATGGGCGGCCACTACCACGATCTGTATGAGCTGCAGATCAGGCCAGGCGACGATGCTGTCGATCACCTCGGCGGAGCGAACCGAGACTCGGAAGGAGAGGCCGATGGCAACTAGCGCCACTTCCGAACGAACACGGCAGCGCCCGCCTCACGCAGTCGTCGGCTCCCAAGTTGAGCGCGACGAGGAGATGTTTGGAAAGGCGTTCAACGGGCACGTTGTCCGCCGTTTCGGCGGGTTCCTCGGGCCTTATCGAACGCTGCTCATCGTCGCAGTGCTGGCAGTGCTTGGCTTCACCGTCACGCAGTTGGCGATCCCAATCGTCATCCAGCAGGTGTTCGACAACGCACTGGACCCCGGCAACCTGGATCGCGACCTGGTGACTCAGCTGGGCATAGCCCTCGGCATCGTGGTCGTGCTCAACTATCTCTTCAACTTCATGCAGGAG
>JANQIZ010000084.1 GCA_028281895.1 Dehalococcoidia bacterium | reverse complement strand
CCACGGTTCTTACGGCCTGGAAGCGGGTCTATGTCGAGCGGGCCAGGATGTTTCGTCGGGGTGGCGTGTTGGCGAGTGCGTATGGCCCCAGGGAGCCTGGCTGCGGCGGCCCGAATGAGCCCGAGTGCCCGTTCTGCGGGCACGGCGATTACCCGCCCTGCTGCGGTCTTGGGGCTGAGCTGCCTTGCGACCAGATCGAGGTATATAACTGGCATAACGTGACTGTGGGCGATACCGTTGCCGTATTCGACGAGTACAACACATTCCCGGACTACGCAGAGCAACGGTATGTGATCGGAATCCAGCCGTCCACAAAGCCCTATGCAAAGCTCCTCACGCTAGATACAGCCCTGTTTCAGTACTACTGGAATTCGCTGACGAACGAGCCTGCGGGGATGCCGACCTTTCGGAACCACCACTCTGCTGGCATCGGCGTGGTCTCGGGCTGTGATCAGTCCCCGAGGCAGCTCAATGCTACTGACTCCTGCTTCCACGACGCGGACATGCGCGGCATCGAGCGTCCGTTCAACGATGCCTTCATGGAGGTTGTGGCGTTACGGGACGGGATGAGTACAGTTCCGCATCTTCCCGAGTCGTTCTTCAGTCAAGATACTGAGGTGGAGGAGTACCAGGAATCCTTCAGCCGTACCTGGTTCGCTAACTGGACCGTTGATCCGGCCAGCGATTTTCGGTGCAAGCCGAACAACTACTTCCACCTCGTTGGCGCGTCGAAGGGCATTGAACGGGCAGGCCTTGCGCGATCCGTTGCCAACACCTCCTTTGTGCTGGTCAAGAGCGTTGTCGACCAAGGTCCATCGTCTGGAATGCCGTTCGCCCACTTCGTTCAGACGGTCACCAATCATGAGATCGGGCACCAGTTCGACGTCAACCCTTGCGCCTGCGATCTGCATGATCGGAGAGACTCATGGTGTGAGACGCTCGGAGATTGCGGCGTGTCCGGGTTGCTGTACCCCGTTCACTGCATCATGAACATCGTCGACGATATCGACGCCAACCGGACCGACGGCGTGGACCACTTCTGCACTCAGGACCTGCTCCACGGAAGCCCCGGGTGCTCCGGGTATCAGTGTGCGCCTGACGACATAAGGACCTTCGCTGCGGGCCATGGAGCGATTCGAACCATGCCAGAGCCGAGATAGGAGACAACTATGAGAAGAACGACTCACCTCTGGATGATCATCTGCTGCTTGCTCAGCATTGCGACGGTTCGAGTCGGCGCGCAAGAATCGCCCTGGCAAGCGACCCTCAAGGTAGAGCCTGCCGAGGCTCTGTTGGGTTCCGTTGTCTATGTGACGGTCGAGATCACCAACACCTCGGACGAGGCGGTTGTGGTCACGGGTTCCTATACGCGATGCAGCAGGTACTGCGGCCTTGGTATCGAGGCACCGAGTTCAACCACCGAGTCGCGATGCGTCAGGATGTCGAGGTGCAGCGCAGATTACCCATTGAAGCGGTACGTGACGAAGCGCTCGATCCAACCGGGCGAGGTCTTGGTGAGCCGGCTTGAGAGGTTTCAAGCGCGATGCGCGGGGCCTTACACGATCGTATTCTCATGCGACGTGCCCTCCAGCGTCACTGATCCCGAGGTCAACTCTAAGACCGGCGAGCCGGTGTCCAACGACGAGGTCTGGCACGGCAGCTTTGCCGCGAAAGCAGTGGCGTTTCAGGCAGTACAACCTGTAGGGATGGACGCAGAGGTGTACGAGGCATTCGGCCATAATCCTATCAATAGGACGCCATCGGACAGGGAGCAGCTGTTGGAACGCTTTCCCACTTCCACCTATGCGGCCCAACTTGTTGACGATATGTCCTCGCCTAATCTGCAGGCCTACGCTGTTGGCGACGAGATCCGCACAATGGAAGCGAGGCGCTATCCGACGACGTACCTTCCTTGTGCGAAACCGATCGAAGGGACTTGTCGTGATGTTGGGGGCGGCCCAGCAGGCACGGAGGCAGCGAAGCGCAATGCAGCGTGGATCGACCTCGTGCTCCAGCACCACCCCACGATTCGATTTGCTGACGAGCTCCGCTACAAGCGG
>JANQIZ010000070.1 GCA_028281895.1 Dehalococcoidia bacterium | reverse complement strand
TCGCCTCTTCCCCAGTTCGCATCGTCGGAGGCCACCTCGCTGCAGTTATCTCGGCCTACATCGTAGTCGGGATCGCCTTGCTCTTTCCAGACTCGGTCGCTGATGCGACCGCCTTCAAAGACTTCATGGGTGCGGCCGCTCTCGTGCTGGTGATCCTGTTGATGACCCTGACGAACACCGAGCATGCGCCGGCCGCAGGCACCGCGCTTGGACTGGGTGTTTCAGGCGCTCCAGCAGAGTCGGTGCTGTTCATCCTTACGGCGTCCGTTCTTGTCGCCATCGCACGCAGGCTTCTCGGATCGCGGTTGCACAACCTGATCTGATTCGCATTTCGAGCCGTCGTAAAGAAAGAGAGCCCAGGCACATCGCCGGGGCTCTCTTAATCTTGCTTCGTTAGTTGCTGACTAGTTCGAAGTGTTAGCTGTGTCTCCGAACGGATCCTGCAGGAACTTGAACAGATCGCTGTTCGAGTCGAGCAGGATCGTGGTGTCGGTGTCTACCAGCGAGTTTCTGTAGGCCTCCAGCGTTCGCTGGAAGTCGTAGAACTCCGGGTCTTGCTCCAGCGCCTCAGCGAGGATGGTGATCGCTTCACCTTCACCCTCACCACGGAGGAGAGCCGCGCGACCTCGTGCAGTCTCAAGCGTGATCTCGACCTTCCTGTCGACGTCAGCGCGAATCTCGGCGTCTTCCTGCACACCTTCTGCTCGAAGCCCGGCTGCCTCACGCTCACGCTCGGCCTGCATGCGGTTGAACACGCTAGTCGCTACGTCGATCGGGAAGTCAGCTCCCTTGATGCGAACGTCCACGACTTCGACTCCGAACTGGCGTGCCAGCGGCTGGAAGTAGGTGATCTGGAAGTCACTTAGCGATGCTGGGGCGGCGCTGGCGATGATCTCATTGAGCTCACCACCTGTTGGCCTGCGAGCCCTCACCGGATTATCAGGATCCTGGACCACTGGCTCCAGCAGGATCGTGATCTCAGGGTTGTTCAGGCCGTCCGGGAACGCAAGAGCCTGCTCCCGCGTGATCTCGGATCGGTTGGATGCTTCAGTTATCGCCTCCATCACCGCTTCACGCGTCTCTCCGATAACGTCTTCCTGCAGGTCGAGAGCTACCTCTCGGCGAAGCTGCGAGTTGACTATTGCCGATACACGGCTTGCCGCCTCACGTTCGCTTCGCAAGCTCTGGAAGAACAGCAGAGGCTCAACGATGCGATACCTGGCGAATGAGTCGATGACCAGGTTTCTCTTGTCTTTTGTCAGAAGCGATGCTGCCGGCGCGTCGGCTCGGAGCAGGCGCTTGTCGAACTTTGTGACCGAATCGACGAACGGGACCTTCACGCGCAGCCCTGGAGACGTGTGCGAACGCCTGAACTCTCCAAACCGCGTAACGATCGCCAGCTGAGTTTCATCAACTGTGAAGAAGACCTGCGGAATGAGGATGAGGCCAAGGATGGCCGTGATGATGGTTGGTACAAAAACCTTTGCCATGTCTACGTGCCCCCTCCTGCACTACCAGTTGTAGGTAACGTAGGTGACGAACCGTCGATTGGTAGGAATGGCAGGACGCCACTCTCGCTTGAGAGCACGAACTTCTTGATACCCGGCAGAATCTCTTCCATGGCTTCCAGGTAGAGCCTCCTGCGAGTGACGTCGGGCGACTGCTGGTAGCCTTCGAGAATCGCAAGGAAACCGTCGGCCTCACCCTGGGCTTTGGCGATTCGACCGTCTCTGAAAGCCTGTGCGCTTTCTATGATCTGCGCCGCCTCACCCTCTGCTCTCGGAATCCTGTCCGCCTCGTAAGCCCTTGCCTGCTGAATCGTGGTCTCCTTGTCCTCACGGGCACGGACCACATCCTCGAATGCGGACTGCACCTCCTGAGGCGGGTTAACGTTCTGCAGCAGGACGTTCTGTATCTCGATACCCGTCCTGTAGAAATCGGCAAGCTCAGTCATCTTGAGCAGGATGTCTGTCTGCACCTGCTCCTTCTCAGTCGTCAGTACATCGTCGATCGCACGTGCTCCGACAACCTGCCTGACTGCCGTCTCAGTGATGTCGCGGAGCGTGGTGCCGTCGGGCTGTCCTGCCGAGATGCCGCGATCGTTGTCGCCTGGGTCATCTACTGAGAACAGGAAGTCACGCAGACTGCTGATGCGGTACTGCACGACCACCTGCACATCGACGATGTTCACGTCGTTGGTGATCATCAGCGACTCTTCAGGAACGGATCTTGGTGTGGTGTTGCCGTCTTCGCCGCTCCTGAAACCGACTTCGAGCTGGCGAGTGGTCGTCACTGATACGACGTTGCGTGTTCCGATTGGAGCCGGATAGTGCCAGTGAAGGCCTTCAGTTTCGAATCGTTGGAACTCGCCGAACGTCCGCAGCGCTGCTTGCTGGTCCGGGCCGACTGTGTAGAAGCCTGTGGCGAGCCAGATGAAGAACGAGAAGAGGAGGATTCCTCCCACGATCAGAGCCGCTCCGCCTCCGCCAAGGCCCGGAGTGTTAAAGGATGTACGCAGTCGGTTGATGATCTCTTCAAACTGGACGTTCGGCTCCTCGTTTTGAGGTGGCCGATACATCTTTAGATCCTCAACGGTTCCGCCCTTATCGTTAGCGGTTGCCATTAGACCTCCAACTTGATGCCGGTAGTTGATCCTGGACCTGAGAAATCCCTGTCATGCCAGGCCGCGCCATAACCCAGGTTTCCGGCCTGCGTGAAAATGCGTTCTCCGTGAAGCATTGGAATAGCGGCTGACAAGTATATCCGAGCGCGGGCATCGTCCCCGCTCATCGGGTTATCTGCCTGTCGTGATGCCGCGCTCTTCGAGAAGTTCCTCGAATTCTGAGTACGATGAAACGCCGCGCAGGGCTCTTAGCAATCCTGCTGCGTTGTCCTCTTGCTGCCGCAACTCCCACATCTGACGAGCGGTTGGGCTTACCGAAGACGCGCTGTCACCGTAGCTTCCGCTGAAGGCAAAGAACGCCTGGTTAATCTTCCTGAGAAAGAAACCGTTGTTCTGAAGCTCTATGCGGCGCGACTTCATCCACGCTTCGGCGCCCTCAACATCGCCAGCTGCCAGCAGCGCATCGGTGCGCACTCTTGTCTCGCGCATGAACCTGAAGTAGTCGAACTGCTCAGGGTCCGGATCGAGCTCTGGTGTCAGCGGCTCATCCTGGGGATTGATCGGAGCCGGAGGGTTTTTGACCGGTGGATCGTTTCCCGTCAGATCGGCCCAAACCAGTCCTCCGATCTCGTCTCCCGCAAGGCTCGCCAGTGTCTCGTTGAGCTCGATCATGGAGCCTCCTGAGAAGAAGGATCTGCCGAGCGGGTAGAAGAAGAGGTAGGCGTGAATCCATTCATGCGCGGCCACTTCCAGCAATGGCAAGAGATCACGAGTTGAAGGGATCACGTTCGGATAGCTGGCCAGGCCACCTGTTCTGAGAATTGCGGCCGAGAGATTGTGGTCTTCCAGGAGTCGCTTCTCGATGCGCTCCATGTCCGCCACCGAAATGTCCGGCTCGATCAAAACCGTTTCGAATCGCTCGATTCGATCGCGGGGCGAGATCACCAGCACACTTGGCGGGTTGTCGATTCTGAAATCGACAGGCGGCCAGATGAACTCACCGAATACGTTGAGATCCTGTTCGATCAGTTCTGCGCTGATTGCAGCTTCGAGATACTCCTCGACGCTGTCACGCAGGTCATCACGCTCATCCAGCAGATCGTCCAGCGTGCTCTGCCTGCTATCGATCTCTTCGGAATCGAGAACGGCGCGCGCCGAAGCCTGTGTCACATGGAACTGGGCATCCCGGAGTTTCGGCACCAGCTCCAGGTATTTCGCGAGAGCTTCCTGCCTGTCCTCCGTGTCGGTCTCGGTCCATGGAAACGCCGTATAGATACGGTGTATCCACTTATCCATGAAGTTTCTAACCTCGAACGAAACCAGGCCGTATCGATGCTCCACGGAAGCCGCTTTCGCCGGACTCAAGACGAGTGAATCCCCAACAGGGAGCATGAAAGCGATCAGGCCGTAGAGCGAAAGCACGGCTACAACGGCCCAGCGTGACCGTCGGCGTTCGGGTGAGCGCAGCAGCCAGCCAAAGACGCGCCGCACCCTTCGACCGACGCCGAGCACCGGTCGAAGGGTGATGTTTCGTGCAGTCCTCATCTGAGACTGCGCACTGGCTTGCATAGGTAGTCAGCCGATCGCTATCGAATCGTGGATGCCGCCACGAACTCCCTGGTCTAACTGAACGTATATGTTTGGTATTCGAGATGCACAGGCGCGTTCACCATTTTCACAGGATCTCACTGACGGCCGCGCTCGGCGGACTGGCGATTCTCGCTGCCTGCACATCTGGCGATGACCCCACACCGGATGTTGCGACTGCGACCCCGGCAGCCGAATCACCCCTGGCGCAGGCTCGATCGGAACTCGCAGAAAGAGAGCCGTGGCCCGCTGGCCAGCCGGTTCAGCAATCGCAGTGGGCTATCGACAGACTAGCTGTTGTGAAGGCGCTGTACGGATTTACCGAGGTAGGCGAGTCGTGGATCAATGGCTACGACTTCCGCCAGATGGTCGAACAGCCAGCGTGGTTCGGCAGTTTCGGGTACAGATCATGGGCAGGCGCCGGAGAGGCAGTGCCAAGATCGGTGCTGCACGAGATCAGCCACTCGTACTGGGGAGCGTTCTCTGTTGCGGGACAGCCTGAACTGTCTTGGCAAGAGCCGGGTGATGTGCCGGAAGCGCTGGCGTCGTACAGGCAGGATCTTGCGACGTTTATGCAGCAACCGCCGGACCGGTTTGAGCCCTTGCGTGATCGGTTCAGGAACTTTCCGCGACTCGATATAGGCCAGTATCCAGACCTGCATCACTCTGGCGAGGCCGACCTGCTCTACATGACAGGAGGAAATCTCGGTCTCATACCTCCGCTGATACAGCCGTACTACTCGGGTTACCTGGCAGAAGACGGCATCTCTGCTGAGAACGGCGAGAGCATCAGTTCATGGGATGTCGCGCTGGCCTGGTTCAATGGCCTGTCTCACGAAGACCGAGCAATTGCGGGCGATGTCTTTGGGCTTCAGCACTTTCCGCGTGGGCCGTATGTTGATTTACCAGGAACCGGCCTGTCTGGCGTAGATGAGCAGGTCCGTACACTGTACGAACACGAGGAAAGGCAGAGGCTCACCGACTTTGTCGACCAGGTCGATGGCATCATCGAGCGGGAGTTTTCGCTGGCTGATGC
Source organism: Dehalococcoidia bacterium (assembly GCA_028281895.1). GTDB lineage: Bacteria > Chloroflexota > Dehalococcoidia > Lucifugimonadales > Lucifugimonadaceae > JAJCYX01. The sequence goes on along the minus strand of JANQIZ010000070.1, from coordinate 19,316 downwards.
CACAGGGGCAGATCGCGGGTTTGACTTCTGGAAAGGCTATCTCTCCGACAAGCTCAGGTTGCATGGCAAGCATCCGGAAGTTTTGACGCAGACCGGATCGCTGCGCGGACAGGAGCTGGCGAACGCCCTTGATTTTTACTCTTCTATAAGCGGCAGCGATCCGGCGCAGCAGGCAGATCGATTCCGGGAATCGCAGAACCAGCCGATGGTCGCGGAGCTGGCGGTGCTGCTGAAGCCACGCGCGATCGTCGAACTGTTCGAGGAGTCTGGTGACTCAAGTGGAATCGCCGCAGTGCTTGGCTCACGGGCTAACCGCCTTTCATCGCTGGTCGCCGTAGTTGACCGAATCGCCGATGAGCAGGCTGGAACCGGCAGTTCGGCAGCAGCTCTGGTGCTGGAAGACTTCATCCTGTCCACACCGGAAGACCAGTTCCGCGCTGATGCGTTCTTGCTGCTGGATCTGCTGCGAAGCGCTGGCGATGGCCTTGCGGCAGATGTGTTGCGAAACACAAGCGACAGCCTGCTTGTGTACGTCCTCGAAGTGCAGCCGGCGTTCGCCAGGCAGTCAGAGATCGGTCCTGACCGCCTGCTTGCAGCAGTGGGAATTGGACCGGATGCGACGCTGGACGAAGTGGCGGCTGGCGCTGGAGTGCTGGCCGCTAACTCATCTGGCAACTTCGCGATAGATGCCGCATACGACTCGGCTGTGTTCGAGCAGTTGGATCGTTTCGCAGAATCGGACCCGGCCGGTGTGTTGAGCGTTCTGGCAGAGAGCGGAATGCGTCTTGTGCCATGGATAACGAGGGACGGTGACGGTTCGCTTAACGCTCTGCGCTCTGCTCAGCCAGAGGCGGCCGAGCTATTAGCCGGACTCACCGGAAACAGGGAGACTCCGTGGCGCATCATTCACTTGATCGCCAGAGCCGACCCTGAGCTTGCGGCATCTCTCACGATGGAGCTGTCTGTTCTCGAAGGTGCGATAGGCGGTATTGACGGTCCGATTGCTGTTCTCTCACGCGCCATCAGAGAGTTCGGCTTTGATATCTACTGGTCTGAGCGGAATGCAGGCCCAAACGTCGTCCCTGAGCGATTCGCCGAGTACTTACTGGCGCTAGATGCGGAGACCGGACAGCGAGAGTTGGAGCAGGCGATTGCTGATCTCAGAGATCTCATCGCATCAGACATCGCAGGCGAGAAGGTGGATTCGTCCGCTCGCATGGAGTTCGAGCGAACGATGAGTGCGGCGATCGAATCGAAGTCAGGCGAAGACGCGGACCGTCTTACGGAGTTGCTGGAGACGTTCAACAGGGACGAGTGATCGCCCGGTGGTCAGGCCTTCTGGGACCAGACGACTTCGTACTGCTCTCCGCGGAGCAGCGCGCCCAGTTCAACGGATTCTGCGTTGCGCAGGTCTTCAAAAGCCTTTTCGAGCGCAGCAGCGCCAACTGCAGAGCCGGTTGTTGCGACTCTCTGCTCAAGGCGTTCCCAGACTCCGGCTCGAACGAGACCGTCTACGAAGGATGGCCATGGAACAACCAGGATTTCGGCAGCTCTTGGAAGGGATGGGCGGAGTCGGCGCAGCGAGCGCAGTCTCTCGGCCGCCGAACGCGCCATCGGCATGACGCGTATGAACGGCGCCTGCTCCCCTGAGCGATCAGCGCTCAGACGAAGATCCATGACCAGCGCTCTCTTGATGGTTGGGAGCGCTATGGAGAACGTCTCAGCCCTGTCGATGTGACGAAATACCGCTTCGAGATTGAGGCTGAACTGTCCGTCCACTGTCACACCTTTCTTTCCGCAACCGAATTAGCTCACGTCGCGCAGCGCAGATACTAACGCGGGCAGCACCTTGCTCCAATCACCCACTACACCGAACCGGGCATCTTTGAAGATGCTCGCATCCGGGTCCGTGTTGACCGCAACAATGGCCCTGGACGAAGAACAGCCCGCCATGTGCTGACTGGCTCCGGAGATGCCAAAGCTCAGATAGAGCTTCGGGCTCACCGTCTTGCCCGTCAGTCCCACCTGGTGGGAGTAATCGATCCATCCCGCGTCGCAGGCCGCCCTGGACGCACCCACTGCTCCGCCGAGGAGGTCTGCAAGTTCAGCAAGCTGGGCAAAAGGCTCCGGTCCGCCCAATCCCCGTCCACCTGATACGACCACCTCTGCGTCTTCCAAGCGTACGCCCTCTCGGGCCTCCTGCACAGTCCTGAGAAGTGTTGATCGCGTATCGCGAATATGTGGCGCTGGATCGAAGCTCTTGAGTTCAGGAGTTCCGTCCGCTGCCGCCGGATCATATGAGCCGGGCCTGATCATGATCACCGGCGGAGCTGAGCCGTGCAGGCTGTATGTCGCATCGGCGTTTCCGCCATAGACCGGCCTCGTCACCATGAACCCGTCATCTGAATGCGCAACCGCCGTGCAGTCGCGTGCGAAAGCAGATCCCAGACGGGCAGCAATCCTCGGTGCTGTGACTGTTGTGTAGTCGGAGCGAGAGCACAGGATTACATCTGGAGCAATCTCGCGGACCATGGCGGTAAGCACATCGGTGGCCGCATCGAACGATGCTGAATCAGGCTCTCCCAGACGCTCATCTTCTGCAACGTAGACCGCTGATACCGGGAGATCTCCGGCTGCCACACCCGTCGTGCCGGCGATAGCTGCCACGATGTCGCTGTCATTCGACAACGAGTGTGCGGCTGCCACGAGTTCGAGAGTGGCTGGCAGTTCGCTAGCCGGATCGGCAACGATCAACAGCTTGCCCATCTAAACCAGCCCCTCCTCACGCAGTCGAATCGCCAGATTGCGACCCTTCTCGGAGTCGTCATCACCTTCGATGAGCTCTGCCTGGCCTTCGCTTACGGGAATTTCGAGCCCCTCAAGATGGACAAGTGGAGTCAGTTGGTCTGAGTCCAGGCCTAGGTCACCAAGCGAGTACGTCGTTGGCTGCTTCCTGGTGGCCATCATGATGCCGCGCAGAGCCGGATACCTCGGCTCGCCCAGCTCGTTGCTGACTGTGACTACAGCAGGTAGTGAGACTTCGACTTCCTGGAAGCCGTCGGCCAGAACGCGTTCTATACGAGCGGTGTTGTCTGATGCCTCAACACGCTGGGCCACGGTTATGCAAGGGAGATCCAGGTGCTCGGCGAGCATCAATGGCACATGTGCCTGGTCCCAGTCAGATGCCTGCCTGCCGCAGAGAATGAGATCGAAAGGGCCGGATTTCTCTATCGCTGCTGCGAGCGTCTTTGCTGTGCCGGCGGCATCCAGAGCATTTGTATCTGGATCATCCACAAGCACAAGCTCGTCTGATCCCGTCGCCAGCGCCTTCTTCATCACATCGAGGGCGAAATCGGTCCCGGCGGAGATGATCGTTATCTCTGTATCGCCGGACTCGGACTCCTTGATGCGAACTGCGGCTTCGATCGCATTCAGGTCGAAACCGTTGACGACAGGAGTGATTGCCGATGCATCGATGGACTTGCCGCTGCTGTCGAGCTTGAACCGAGACGGAGGGATATCCGGATCGGGCACCTGCTTGGCGCATACGGCAATTCTCATCTGGATGAGCCGGTTCCTGTTTGCTGATGGCTGTCTGTTGCTGGATACAGCGAGGTTTGAAAGCTAGCACCGCGCCAGATTGGAGTCAATTGGACGCGAACTTGATACGAAAGATCACATGAACGCGAGAAATAGCGGTGTGGCCGATGGAACTTGTGCGGCGTAGAGTGGACAGGATGTGCCTGAGACAACAGCTGTGGTTCGGGATGGCCTCGATCTTAATTGGAAGAGCTTAACGCGGCGGCGAGGATGATTGGCCTGGACTCTACAGAGGAGTTCAGCCGCTCACTCAACCGCTACTACGAACTGATCGAGGCAGGCAACGCCAGGTTCAACCTGACAGGCGCCACAGGCTGGGAGCGCGTGCGGGATGAGCTGTTTATCCGATCGCTGCGATTCCTTGTGCCCGTCGCAGGCGGCCATGTTCCTCCACTCGAATGGTTTGAAGGGCGACGCATCCTCGATATTGGAACCGGCGCTGGAATCCCGGGTCTAGTCCTCAAGCTGGCTGTTCCGGGAATGGCGCTAACGCTGCTCGATTCATCAAGGAAAAAGACGGCGTTCCTGCGCGATGTGGTTGAGGAGCTTGCCATCGAGAATGTCGAGGTCATTACAGGCCGCGCAGAAGAGGTCGGGCATGACATCGCTCACCGTGAGAAGTACGACCTTGTGGTTTCACGCGGTGTCGCACGGCTGGTTGAGCTGGCGGAGCTGACCTTGCCGTTCGCCGCGCAGGGCGGAGCGGTCGTATCAGCAAAAGGTCCGGACGTGGATTCGGAAGTCGAGGAAGCCGCGTGGGCTGCTGAGTTGCTTGGCGCGGCTCCTGCTCTTACGAGCAGCGTTTCAGCGCCTGGCCGCTCACAGGCCGACACGATGGTCTACTACATGAAGATCGGCTCGACTCCAGTTGAATACCCGAGACGCACAGGGGTTCCGCATGCGAGGCCATTGCTGAGAGGCCAGAGCGGCGCAGTGGCGGGTGCTGGATGAACGAGAACGGATCACATATATCGATTTCGGCGATCAGGAGTCGCATCTTCTCGCTTCCAACCCTGGTTGCTCTACTTGCCGGCGCAGCTCTCCTGGCGTTCGTGCTCTGGCGCGTCTTCGATTTCGACTGGAGTGAGCTGTGGGAGAACATCCGCGGGATCAACCCCGCCATGTACATCCTGGCTGCGATCCTCTACTACGTCAGTTTCTGGTTCCGAGGCTTGCGCTGGCGACTTATAGCCATCACTGCGAATACAGATCGTCGAGACGGCGCCACGATCCCTGGATCAACGAAGATGGGTGGGATCATCCTAATGGGGTGGTTCGCCAACTCCGTCGCGTTCCTGCGTCTCGGAGATGCCCTGCGTGGGTGGACGCTGCATCGAGAGTCCAAGAGTTCGTTTGCCGCGTCACTGGGGACCATTCTGGCCGAGCGTGTGCAGGACATGGTGGCGGTGCTGGCGCTGGTGCTCGTAGCTGCTGTGTGGGTAACCGTAGCTGGCGATGCGAAGGTGCCTGGAGTAGTCATCGCAGCATCTATCGCGCTGGTCATAATCCTGATCGTCGCACTGCTGGCTATGCGGTTGCTTGGAATGCGCGCTTCACGGTTCCTGCCGGCCCGGTTCCAGAGCTTCTATGAGCGATTCCAGGACGGAACACTCAAGAGTTTCCGCGGAAGCCAGCTGCCTGTACAGCTGGCTCTTGGAGTCGTCGGCTGGATGCTCGAGATCGCCCGCTTCTACTTCGTTTCAGAGGCGCTCGGACTGGATATCGGCTTCGGTGTGGTGATGTTCGCTGCCCTGGCGAATGCCATGCTGACGACAATTCCCACACCGGGCGGCTTCGGATTCGTGGAAGGTGGCCTGACAGGCCTGCTGATACTGCTGGGCGTAGGTGACACCGATGCGCTCTCACTGACAGTGGTTGACAGGTCTATCAGCTGGTTGAGCGTGGTGCTGTTCGGTGGATTGCTCTTCGTCATCTGGCAGTATCGGTCAGCAAGAAAGACCGGCATGGTGGCATCTCCGGCGCCTGCTGGCACTGATCAGGCTGTCGAAACACGGGAGAACGGCTCGAGTGACACTTGATCCTGGAAGATCCAGCCATGCGATCTGATTCTCAATTCGCGTCGAGATTTGCGGCTCCGGCGGGATGGAGACAGGCGCACGAAAACCTCGATGTGCCTGTTCCGATGCTGCCAATCACTGTGCTACGATTTTCAGGTTAAGGCTGTTGTAGCCAGTGTCTGTCGCCACCATCCCATCCGGCGATATCAAGATGCTGGCTGAGCCGGTTTATCGGGGCTGTAGCTCAATTGGGAGAGCGCTTCAATGGCATTGAAGAGGTAGAGGGTTCGAATCCCTCCAGCTCCACCAGAATTCACGGTAGACAGAACCGCCGTCTCCTCACCTGGGACGGCGTTCTTGTTTTCCGGCAGCCGGTAATGTCGATCCAAGCGCTTGCCTTTTCTACCGAAGTGCCACGCTGCCGTCTTCCCGAATCGGCGGAGCGACCTTCGCAGGATCGAATGGGAAGGCTCCGGCAGCCTCTTCATTGAACTCCACGCCCAATCCAGGCCGATCGGACGGTGTATACCAGCCGTTTTCGAGCTTCATGATCTCATCAACCATGTCTCGTCGCGGTGACTCGTGCTCGCCGACCGATTCCTGCACATCCCATGACGGGCAAGAAACCGCCAGAGCGATGTTTGCAGCTGTGGCTATCGGTCCTTGGAAGTTGTGAGGGCAGATCTTGATGTGGTGAGCTTCGGCGATGGTGGCGATCTTCTTTGTGCCGGTGATGCCGCCCGCGACTGCTATGTCCGGCTTGAAGAATGCGCAGTTTGTGAGCTGAGCGTACTCTCGGAATTCCCAGACGCCGACGTTTCGCTCTCCGACAGCCAGCGGCACGCGCATCTTGTCCGCCACCTCTGACATCGCTACGACCGAGTCGGGGACTATCGGGTCTTCGACGAAGTAGAGGCGGAACTTCTCTATCTCTTCGCAGAAGGCGACAGCTTCATGTGGCTGCATGTTGCGGTGGATGTCTATGGCGATGTCCATCTCCCATCCAACCGTTTCTCGCACCGCTGCGACTATGTCTACGCCCATCTTCAGCATCTGTGAGTACGGCATGTCAGGCCAGTCTTTCTGCATGGGCGTTAGCTTGACCGCGGTAAAGCCCTCATCCTGCCACTTCTTCGCGTCACGGGCTGCGTTCTCAGGCGAGTCGTTGTTGACGCCCTGGGCGATGGCACGGACTTTGTGCCTCACTTTGCCGCCGAGAAGATCCCAGACAGGCGCGCTCAGCCGCTTGCCCTTGATGTCCCACAACGCCATGTCGATAGCGCTGACAGCACCGCCTATGCTGTTGCCCCGGAAGTTCGAGTTGTATCGCCAGATGTAGTTCCAGATGTGCTCGATATCACCGGGGTCCATGCCAATCAGGGCCTGGCCAACCGCATGAATCGTCTGCTCAGCAGCCTTCGGATACGACCAGTAACAGGACTCGCCTACCCCCTGCGTGCCGTCATCTGTGGTGATTCGGCAGACCAGGTAGCGGTCTACAAAGAAGGTCTCGATCTTGTCTATCTTCATACTGGTATCCGGATCCCCGATGCGCGGAATTGCAGGTTTGCAGCCAGTGGATGATCGCAGCGGGACGTGCTGATGTCACGGCGCGACCTGATCGCCCGGAGATAGTACGCGTCAGAGATGGCGTTTGGGGGCTAAAGGTTGCGCAGTTGGGTGATCAGGGTGTCGGGATTCACCTGGTGCTGGTAGTTCCTGCCGATGCTCTCCCATTCGATCACGTTGCCTTCCGTGATGAGGAACACGGAGGCGGAGGCAAGTCCATCACCGAACAGGTTGAATACACCGTAGGCTTCGGGCACCTCGGGCGATCCAGCCGTGTACAGAATCGGGAACTCCGTACCGAACCTAGAGACTGCGTTCTCAGCGCCGCTCAGGTCGTCTGTGCTTACGGCGACCACCGTCGCTCCTTCTGCGAGGATGTCGTCGTATCGCGATTGCAACTTAACTAGCTGCTGTCTGCAGAAGCCTCACCAGAACGCCCTGTAGAAGACCAGGATCACCGGTCCTTCGGCTGTTTTTTCGGACAACCGCACATCAGGACCGTTAGCGGCTGGCAGGAGAAAATCAGGAGCCAGCGGGCCCGATGGAGTCGCAGTCGGTGTTGGCTCCGGAGTGGGCGGTGTGGTCGGCTCGACCGTTGGGGCTACAGTCGATGTTGGAGATGGGGCGGCAGGGCTCGGATCTGGAGTTGAAGTCGCAACTGGCGAATCCGGTGTTGCCGATGGAGCCGGCTGGATAGTCGGTGGAGCAGGCGTTTCAGGCTGAGGCTCGGCTGTTGGGGTTGGCGATGGAGCAGGGCTCGACTCAGGCGTTGTTAGGCCGTAGCGCTCCGGATCTGGCCGATAGGTTGACGATTCCGCGGTGGGCGTGGGACTCGGCGCGCTTGTCAGAGCCTGGTCTGAGGCAGGCTCAGCCCCAGAGTCCGTTCCGCAGGCCGCGGCGATGACAGCCATGCTGATCGCAGCTATGGCAAGTGTGCGCAGTGAGATCGCGCTTGTTGAGATGCGGATGTTCAACATTGAAGAATCTGCAGCTGCTCGCGTGCCTCTGTCAGGTTAGATCCCAGTATCGACGATTACGGTCCCCTTGAGCCGCCCGGATTCTTAAGAATTGGTGACAGATTGGCTGTGCTGGCCTGCTCAGATCTTCCAGTGGGCGTTAATACTGGCCTCGTACTCGGCAGTCTCTTCGTTCTCTATCTCGGCGATGGTGACCGGCCTGCCAAGAACAGAAGACTCCAGCGCCGCACTGCAGACTGCGAGGTCTTTGCGGCCAACGTATGCGTCTACTTCTGGACTGGTTCCTTCTGCGATGCACTGTCCAAGCTCGTAGTACTCAAGCGCTACCAGGAACCGATCAGCGTCCTCGAACGGCACCTTGCCAACGTACGATCCCAGCCGATCTCCGCCGAAGAGCCGCGCGGGCAGCTCGTCGAGGTGGAAGTCAGGAACCAGGTCCAGCACCTGGTCGCCCTCGATCGTGCCTTCGCCATCGATTGTCACTCTCAACGGCTCGCCCCGGCGCTGCTTTGCCGGCTCCATCGATCCCTTCGATCCGTAGATCATGGCGTAGCGCATCGGCTCACCGTGGGCTGCATAGAACGAAGTCCACTGGCCAATCGCACCGTTCGCGAACTTCAGAGTCGAGATCACCATATCCTCGGAATCGGCGTCGATCTCGTCTGGCACCTCGTCGAACCAGTGGTCGTAGAAGTGCGCAACACCCAGGCGTTCGCCCCTGTAGCGCTTCGGTTCCCAGACCTTCGAGACCGCGAATACCTCTTCAACATCGCCCATGTAGTACATCATCTGGTCAACAGCATGCACTCCCGCGTCCACGAAGATGCCACCGATGTTCTTGTAGTGCCGCCACGGCCAGATGATGATGTCGCTGCCGCCGCTGGCTGATCCGAGCAGGAACGAATACGGGTTGCCGATTGCTCCGGAGTCAATGACGGCCTTGTTCAGGCGGCACATGGGATCACGGCGCTCCTGCTCTCCGACGCTGAGCACTTTGCCGCTCTTTTTCCAGGCTTCGATCACGCGATTGCAGCCACGGATAGTGAGTGAAAGAGGCTTCTCACACAGCACGTGGTATCCGAGATCGAACGCCATCTCGGCGACTAAGTGGTGCGAGCCAGAGTCGGTGGTGATATCGACGGCCTCGATGTCAGGACGCTTATTGCGCATCTCCTCCATCGATGTGAAGACTTCGGGACGAGCGCCGAGTATCTCCTCAGCGTTGTCGGCCAGGTGATTGGCGTTGTCCTCTCGCAGGTCGCAGACGGCGGCCAGCTCCACGTTCGCCATTCCGCTTTCGTAGAGCGCTCCGAGTGCGCGGAGATGCCTGCCACCCATGCCACCTGCGCCAACTATTGCGATTGGAATCTGGACCATTTTGTCTCCTGTGTGTCCGGCCTGACCGTATCTATGCTTTCGCTTGTGTAACTGACCTAGATGAAGCGTGATCGTTCACGGCTGCCGGCCGAGTAGTCGATGTACGCAGTGATCGTCTCTGTGAAGAAGTCGAATGCCTCGGTGCCCTGCTCGCGCTGGCCGACGCCGGACGCCTTGAGGCCGCCGAACGGCAAATGCACTTCGCCGCCAAGCGTTGGCGCGTTCACGTGCACCATTCCGGTCTCGACCGTGTTGATGTACTCGTGTGCGAGCACCAGGTCACGGGTGTAGATCGAGGACGATAGCCCGAACTGCACTGAGTTCGAGATCTGTACCGCGTCCTGTACGCCGTCCGCCTGGAAGACAGTGAGCACAGGTCCGAATATCTCTTCCTGCGCGATACGGCTCTCCAGCCGAACATCTGTGAATATGGTCGGCTCCACGTAGTAGCCACCTTCCCACTCCGGTCCTTCCAGCGCCCTACCTCCGTACGCCAGCTTCGCTCCCTCTTCTGTGCCGATCCCGATGTACTCCCGCACCGTGTGGAACTGGTTCTGACTGGAGAGAGGAGCGACATCGTTTGATGGATCGATTCCATCGCCTATCGTCAGCGCTTTGGTCTGCTCGACCAGCCGATCCATGAACTCGCCGTAGATGCCTTTCTCCACGATTGCCCGGCTCGTAGCAGTGCAGCGCTGGCCCGTGGAGCCGAACGCACCCTGGACGATCCACGGAACCGCTTTGTCGAGATCAGCGTCATTCATCACGATCGCCGCGTTCTTGCCGCCTAGCTCAGCCTGGACCTTCTTGAGCGCCTCAGCTCCCCTGGCATAGATGCGGGTGCCGATCTCGGTTGATCCGGTGAATGTGACGCCCTGGACTCTCGGGTCTTCGACCAGCGTGTTGCCTATCGATCCTCCCGGTCCTGTGACCAGGTTGAAGACGCCGTCTGGCAATCCCGCCTCTTCGAAGATCTCGGCGATGATCGTGGCAGCGTAAGGCGTGGCAGATGCCGGTTTGAAGATGATGGCGTTTCCGCAGATCAGCGCTGGCGCGAGCTTCCAGACTGGGATGGCCACAGGGAAGTTCCACGGAGTGATGACAGAGACGACTCCGAGCGGCCGCTTGAAGGTGTACGCGGCGGTGTCAGGAAGCTCGGACGGCGTGGTGTATCCGAACAGCCTCCTGCCTTCGCCTGCTGCATACTCGAGTATGTTCATCGCCCGCTTTACTTCGCCGGTGGCATCGGCGATGGGCTTGCCTTCCTCCACCGTGACCGCACGGGCCAATTCATCGGCACGTTTCTCGAAGATATCGAGCGCCTTGAACAGCAGTGATCCGCGTTGTGGCGCAGGCATTCGTCCCCAGCCAGGCGCGGCTTTGGCGGCAGCGATGATGGCGTTCTCAGCGTCCTGAGGTATCGATGCCTGGAACTCTCCCACCACCTGAATGGGACGAGCCGGGTTCACTGTTCGATAGGTCTCACCCGACACCGATTCGACCCACTGGCCGCCGATGAAGTTCCTGTGGACGTCTTTAGTGATTGGCTCTGTCAACGCTGGTCACCGCCGTTGCTGGGTCCGTGTTTTCGGAGCCGTAGTCTAGCGCGCGAGCGGGGCATTCGGTGACCGTATTAAGGTTGACTGCGCGTGCTTCGAGAAGCGTGCTTGCGATGGCGCGCTCTTGAGCGTCGTCCGCGGGAGGTCTGGTGGCCGCGATGCCCCTTTGGAGGCCTGCGCTTTCGATCTCCAGCATTGCCGCGTGTCGCCTCAGACGGAGCCGGTTCCGGCGCGCTGGCTGCACCCGGTTGAGTGCTTGTTACTTTGCCGTCTTCTGTGACTTTGAGCTCTGCGAACTCTGGAAGGACGCATCTGTTCACTCGTTTGCCGAGCTTCTTCTCAAGCGCCCTTACGGCTGGCTCATCGTCCGGTATGACGAATGTGAAGGCTCGGCCTTCTTGCTCTGATCGACCGGTACGGCCTATGCGGTGAATGTAGGCGTCTGGAGTGTTGGGAAAGTCGTAGTTGATGACGTATGTGACGTTTGCGATGTCTATACCGCGGGCAGCGATGTCGGTCGCAACAAGAATCTGGAACTTGCCATCTCGAAATCCCTGCATCGCCTTGTCGCGCTGGAGTTGCGACATGTTGCCCTGAAGCGCTGCTGAATCGAATCCCGAGTTGCGTAACTGGCGGGCGATGCGAGTTGCTCTGTGCTTGGTGCGCGTAAAGACGATTGCCGAGTAGAAGGGCGCTTCACCAAGCAGATGCTGTAGCAGCGAGAGCTTGTTGCGCTGCGATACGGGATAGATCTCATGCTCAACGGTGGAGACGACCTTCGAGTTGCCAAGGTCGACCACAAGCGGGTCGTTCAGGACATCGTTCGCGAGCTTTCTGATCTCAGGCGGCATGGTGGCTGAGAACATCATCGTCTGCCGTTTGGTCGGAACGAGATCGATGATCGCCTTAACGTCTGGCAAGAACCCCAGGTCGAGCATGTGGTCCGCTTCGTCGATGACAAGAGTATCGACCTGATCCAGCTTTATCGCGCCCTGGCGATGCAGGTCCAGGAGCCGTCCGGGGCACGCGACGACGATCTGCGGTTTGCGCCTGAGAGCCTCGATCTGGCGCTTGATCGAAACGCCCCCGTACACCGTTATCGACTTTGCGCGAGTGAACTGTCCTAGGTCGGTAACCTCGGTATGGATCTGCGTGGCAAGCTCACGTGTTGGGGCGAGGACAAGCACCGATGTCGAGCGGGTTTTGCGCGCCATGAGCTGCTCGAGGATCGGCAGCGCGAACGCGGCCGTCTTGCCTGTTCCGGTCTGAGCGAGGCCCATCACGTCTGCGCCATCGAGCACAGCGGGTATGGTCTCTAGTTGTATGGGTCTTGGGGTCTCGTAACCTGCGAAGTCGATGCCGCGCAGAACGCTTGGACCAAGACCGAATGCGTCGAAGCCGCGAGTCGCGGCAGGAGTTGCTGAAGTGATGTCTGTCTCTTTTTTGATTGGCCGTGCGATGGACGCGCCAGCGCACGGTGGGTCTGAATGCCGACCCGTACAACAGAGATGGGACAAGCGTTTGTGGACTCGGCGCGGTCCAGAGGAGGACCCTGCTGTGCGCCGGTGAGCAATTGCCGATCAACGCCATAGGGCGGACTCAGGCAATATGCTGACTATCCCAGCATAACACCAGCATTTGCTGAGGCGAATGGTTAACGGTACTCAGGATTCGGATGATCGAACCTGCAACCCGCATCCCAGAGCGAACGCTGATTGCCGTGGGCAGGGATTCCACCCTGGTCCTTGAGCATTCGAGCGAAGTGCATGAGGTTCCACGTCATGAACGTGGTGTTGCGGTTCGTGAAGTCGTTGGCCAGTCCGCCGTTCTCATCAAGATACGATGGGCCCGGCCCCGCCTCGCCAATCCATCCCGCATCAGCCTGCGGAGGGATCGCGTACCCGAGATGCTGGAGCGAGTACAGGATGTTCATCGCGCAGTGCTTGATGCCGTCTTCATTGCCTGTGACCAGGCACCCTCCGACGCGTCCGTAGTAGGCGTACTGCCCCTCCGCGTTGAGATCACCTGAACTGGAGTAGAGCCGCTCGATCACCTGCGTGCAGACTGATGACTTGTCACCCAGCCAGATCGGTGTGCCGATAACAAGGATGTCGGCTGACTTCACCTTTTTGTAGATCTCTGGCCAGTCATCGGTATCCCATCCCTGCTCTGTCATGTCTGGATAGACACCGGATGCGATCGTGTGGTCGATAGGGCGAAGAATCTCGGTCTTAACGCCGTTCGCTTCCATGATCGCCTGAGAGATCTTCATCAACCCTTCGGTATGCGAAAGCTCAGGCGAGCGCTTCAGCGTGCAGTTCAGGAACAGCGCTGAGATATCGGAGAAGTCGGTTGTGTTCTGGTCGCACAGTTCCTTCTGTTTCTGAGATAGCACGCTGACCTCCAGTGTCTGGTGTGGTGTTCTTATCCTGCATGTTGGACGCTATTTGGCGCAACGAGACGCGAAACGCGAACTGTCCGTGGCCACTCCCTTGAGAGCCACGGACAGCATCACACGGTTCTATCAGACTCGTGCTCCCGAGCCAGAGATCAGGACTGGGTTTCGCTATTTGTCACAGCATCGTTCGCTCTGACCTGCCTGCGGTATACGACGTACGCCGCTACTGCGATGGCTATCCAGAGCGGGCTCAAGACGCCGATCCAGATGAGAGCTGTGCCCAGCCCGCCAGCGATCGACGAAAGCGTCCTGAGCGCAGAGCGGCCACTGTCGCCCGGCCTAAATACGCCACTGGTGATGCTCTCAGGCTCCTCGACGAACACATCGACGAAGCTACTGCCCTCAGTCGAGCCTGCAGGAGTTTCCCCTCGCACAGTCAGCTGCACCAGGTAGCTCCGGCCGCGGCTATTGGTGTAGATGTGCTCGATCTCTGCTTCTGTCGCGTCAGCTTCACCCTGGACGGTCACCGGGGCAGTGCCGTCTCCGAAATCCCATGTGAACTCAAGCGATTCGATGCCTTCGGGGCGAGTGAAGCTGCCACTGAGCGTGACCTGCTCTCCCTCGTCGACGAACCGTGTTTCGCCAACGAAGACCTCTATCGGCGGAACGCGGTTCACCGTCACGACGATCACATCTTCGCCTTCGATCGCACCGGATTCGCCTACTCCGGTTACATTGACCGTGACGATGTAAGGCGAATCGGTCTCATCGGAATAGACGTGGACAACAGGCGCAGATATCACCCGGCCTTCGGTGTCGACCGGCGCGACTGCTGTGACGACCCGCTCTCCGGTGCCATCTCCGAAGTCCCACCCAATTCGGAAGTTATCGATGCCTTCAGGAGGGGTGAACTCAGCGCGGAACCGAACCTGCCGCCCAACAGCGGCAAGCTTGTCCTCGCCTGCGTCAATGACTATCTCCTGCGGCAGGGCGAGTACAGACAGCCGCACCAGGGAGAATGCGGCGCTTTCAGACAGGAAGTTGACACGTGCCTGCATAGCCTCGATATCGGACTGGATGCGTGTGATCTCCCGCTGTATGTCCAGCGCGTCTTCGATCTCCTCAGCCCGGCTGAACAGCTCACGCAGCGCATCGACTGTGTCCTGCAAGGTCTGGATTCGTGCTGTCATGTCGGTGAACTCTTCGGTGAAGTCCTGGCTGGTGGATACCTCGGAGACGACTTCAGAGGCGATGCCGCGGATCTGCGCGAGGAAATCATCTAGCTGATCTGCCGGGATGCGAACGTCGATCTGGCCTTCATGAACAGCGAGGCTCTGAGTTCGCACAACCCAACCACCACGATTGGTGACGATGCCAGATACCTGCTCGATGGTCGCTGCGGGATCAGGCGTTTCGATCGACATATCTACATTGCGGACAATGATCCTGTCCTGGCCCACCTGCGCCTGTGGCTGTGAGAGCGGCTCCTGCGCCGGAAGGAAAGTTCCGGTGTCGAACGAGGGCTCGCTGTCTCCTATCTTCACACTGTCGGACTCCACACTGCCGGAGAACTCGAACCCGGAGTCTGGCGTTATCTGAGGGCGTGAAGGAGCGGGAACTGAGCCCCCGCCCGATGTCACTGTGGCTTGTGGAACTGGCAGATTCCCGGAGTTCAACGCAGCAGCCCTTTCGGAGGCCAGTGAACCTTCCCCTACTGTAATTCCGCTCGGGCCATCGGAACTGCCGCCTCCACCTTGCTCCGCATGGAAGCGAGTGGACGACCCGCCGGGGTCTTCATCACCGCCACTACTACAGGCGACGGCAAACGCCGCGAATACCGACAGGATCACCAGGAGTGTGAATCTGGTTGACACGCTGCTCATACGTTTCATCTGAGTCCCTCCTCAGCGAGCGCGAATCCAGGCTGTTTGCCTGGCACGACGCACTCTGCACGTGTTGAGTAAGACGCAGCCTCGTGCCGAATTGTTCCGTCGCCAGTTTGATCAGTCTGATGTGCCCATCGACTGTCTGGTAACTTTTGTGCGCTACGCAGGCTTGCCTGCCTTCAAGCACACCGGCTGCGGCTACAGCGCTATTGGAGATTCGTCATGTCTGGCAAGAAGAAAGTTGTGATCACCGGTGGCGCAGGCCTGATTGGATCGATTCTCATCGACAGGCTGTCTGATCGGTACGACTTCACTTCGTTGGATATAAAAGAGTCGAATCAAGCCCGGTCCGTCGTGGCGAATCTATCTGAGATTGGGCCGGTTGAAGAGGCGTTCGCGGGCCATGATGCCGTTGTGCATCTTGCTGCTGATCGAAACTCCGGCGCGGAGTGGGACTCTGCGCTCAAGAACAATTTCATCGCCACCTACAACGTGTTCGAGGCGGCCAAGCGGACCGGCGTGAAACGAGTCGTGTTTGCCAGCTCACAGCACGCTACTGGCGGCTTCTACCTGGATGAGCCGTGGAAGCACATCTGCGACGGAGAGTTCGACAAGCTGACTCATGGCGAGTATCCGCTCCTCGATGAGACTTGCCAGATACGGCCAGATGGCTACTACGGAACTTCAAAGGCGTACGGCGAGGCTCTTGGCAGTTACTACAAGGACTACCACGGCCTGAAGTCGATTCACCTGCGCATCGGATGGGTCCTTTCAGAGAATGACCCGACGTTCTCTCCGTTCGCTCTCTCCCTTTGGCTCAGCCATCGCGACATCGCACAGATCGTCGATCGATCGCTGGCCGCGCCCGATTCGCTTGAGTACGGCGTGTACTACGCCACCTCGGACAATATGTGGAAGATCTGGGACATCAGTCGTGCGAAGTCGGAACTCGGGTACGCGCCCGAGGATTCGTCCGGCCAGGACTTTGTGCCAGGTCCGCCTCCACTACGCGACCAGTGAGCGCAAGCCTCGACTGGATACTCCCTGCGCTGGCCAGTCCGATCGTCTATACGCTCGTCACGCTGGGTGACAAGCGCGTTCTTTCGGTGCTGAGGCTGAACCTTGGCAGCTTCTACCTGTTCGTTGGCTCGATCCAGCTGACGATCGCGCTGTTCATCTTCCTGATCCTCGGCTGGCAATCGGCCCCGTTCGGATCGATAGCCGCTTCGTACGGCGCCGGGTTCCTGTGGGGCGCAGGACTGATGCTCATGTTCTTCGTGCTGCAGCGCGAAGAGGTGTCCCGGGTCACTCCTGTCTGGCAGAGCTCGCCCGTATTCGTCGCCATTCTCGCGGCGCTGTTCCTGGGCGAATCACTGGACTGGCAAGGCTGGCTGGCGGTGATGCTGGTGGTGTCAGGGGCAGTAGCCGTGTCTGTCGATACCGCTCGCAGCGGGCTTGATGCGTTCAAGGTCAGGCCAACATTCTTCTTGCTGATCGCAGGAGCAGTGATCATTGCGGTCGCGCAGATGCTGCTCAAGATTGGCGCGGATGACCTGGACGTGTGGCGGAACATGGCGTTTCGCGGGATCGGGCTATTCACATCTCTGGCTGCGCCATGGGCGCGTCCGCCATACCCGGCGCAACTCCTGAAGTGGGTTCGAAAGCCAAACAATGCGATATTTCTATTTGCGTCAGAGGCTGTCGGGCCGTTCCTTGGGAACATGTTCCTGCTCATGGCGATTGCCATTGGCCCTGTTTCGCTTGTGAGCGCGCTGTTCGGGACGCGGCCGATCTGGGTGCTTTTGATGACTGTGTTGCTGGGACTTGTGGCCCGGCAACTGGTCACGGAACAACTGAGTGGACGTGATCTTGCGATCAAGGCCATTGCGACAGGCGCGGTGGTTAGCGGCGTGGTGCTGATTGCGCTGCAGTGACACGAGGGAACGGCATCAGATGATCCCGTTGAGAAGTTCCTGCTCTCCGCGTCCCAGTCGGCCAATGTTTTCCAGCAGAATGTCGATCACGTTGTCCTCGTACATGCGAGTCTCGCCACCTGTGTGAGGCGTGATGATCACGTTCTCCCTTGACCAGAAAGGCGAATCAAGCGGCAGCGGCTCTGCCTTGAAATGATCGATCGCTGCGCCGGCGATGGCTCCAGAGTCGAGCGCCTCAAGCAGCGCAGGCTCATCAACGCAGCCGCCGCGAGCAACGTTCACCAGGTACGAAGACGGCTTCATAAGTGCCAGAGTCTCGGCGTTGATCATGTCTGCCGTCTCATCTGTCAGCGGACAGGTCAAGGCAACGAAATCGGCATTCGGCAGGAGATCAGGCACCGCGGAAGGCGGGTGAATCTCGTCTGCCGCTGATCCAGGGACATCGGTGTTTCGTTTGGTGGCGACTACGTTCATATCGAACGCCTTGGCGAGTTTCGCAAGTCTCGAGCCGATTGTGCCTAAGCCAACGATGAGCATCGTCTTGCCGCCCAGCTCGTCCTCACGCTTGGTCAGATCGGAGATCATGCCGCGCCAGTAAGGCTTTGACTGGTTGTCGCGGCCTGTGTGGATGTGCCGCGCGAGAGCCAGGACCATAGCCATCGCGTGCTCGGAGACGGCGTTGGCGTTTACGCCTCGGGCAGAGGCTAGGCGGATGCCGCGCGACTTGAGTTCATCGAGAGGGAACTGATCGTAGCCTGCTCCGATCGACTGTATGAACTTGAGGTTGCCGGCGACATCGAGCAGAGAGTTGTCCCAGAGGCCCGATACGACAAAGACGTCCGCCTCAGGGATTCTGCTGCGGGTATCGTCGGTATCGAAGGTCTGGAAGTACTGGCAGCTTGTGTTCCGGGCGGAGAAGCGCTGCTCCATCTGGTAGGCGACGTGGGCGAAGTGGATCGTCACATCGGCCTGGCTGGCGAACGGGTTGCTGGATTGGGTCATATCTGTTCAGTTCTGCGAACGACTCCTCGTCTGTTTGTTCTGAATCTCGGAGAGTGCCCTGCGGCCGCGCTCAAGGTCTTCTACGTGCACCTCAAGACCCAGGTACTGCGGTCCAACAAGAGGCGCGAAAGGCATGTTGAGGCCGCCTTTTCTGACCGTTCGATAGCGAATGCGCTTCTCTTCCAGGCTTTTTCTCAGCTCCTCCGGCAGCATGTATACGCGGCTTGGCATCTGGAAGATCTCTATGTAGCTTCCATGCAAGTGATAACGGATGTACGTCCTGATCGCGATCAGGATGATTATTAGCACTATCAGAACTACGAAGAATTCCACGCGCCACCTCATCCAGGTCATCTGTGTGGATTCGGCGCATCATAGCTCACGACCAGAGAGCAGCAGGAGCAGTCGATGACGCTCGTCACACTTCGCAACGATTTCGGCAGTGCGGTGGTTTCATCACATGCAGGTGCCACGCTCCGTTCGCTGAGGCCCCGCATAGATGGACACGAGTACGAACTGCTCTCTGGAGGCATGGACGAAAAACTTGACCACCGGACCACGCCGAGCGGTGTCGGCTCATTCATCATGGCTCCGTGGGTGAACCGGATCGCTCACGGGCGTCTCGAGACCGAGCACGGAGATTTCGAGCTGCCGGTCAGCTCTGGCATCCATGCCATGCACGGCACTGTCCGCGGCTCAGAGTGGGACATTGCGAGTTCCGATGATTCCTCGGCAATCTTCGAGATAGCGCTGTCCGAACCCTGGCCGTTCGCCGGGAAGATCACTTACGAGATCGCCCTGGTGAACGCGAGCCTGATCCAGACACTTACTGTGAGTGCCGCGCCGGGTGAGCGCGCATTTCCTGCTGGAGTGGGATGGCATCCGTGGTTCCGGCGATCGCTGGGATCCGAAGAGCTTGAGTTGCAGGTTGACGCCGCTGCTCATTGGGAGATCGATTCGGAAATGGTGCCCAGCGGAGGTCTCGGCCGGCAGGAC
>JANQIZ010000062.1 GCA_028281895.1 Dehalococcoidia bacterium | reverse complement strand
GGGAACGGAGTCGCTGTAGGCCTCGCCATCGGCACAGAAGTCGGTGTGGCTGCCGTGCGTGACGACAGGTAAGACACGATGAGATCCAGGTCTTCTCCTACCAGGTGCAGTTCCTCATAGGCTGGCATCGTCTTCGGACCCTGGCGAACGAGATTGTCCAGTCGGCGGGCAGACGCTCCGTTGATGGACGGTCCCACCGCGGTGCCTCCGCCGTCTGTGCCGTGGCAGCTTGCGCATCCGTAGCCAACATATGCCGCGTAGCCTGGAAACTCCGACTCGCGGGCGGCATCGGAAGGCACCCAGCCATCTGGACCGTCGGAGTGTTCGCCGATGTGAGCGATGTTTGTGCGTGTGTAGCCGTCCAGCTCCTGCGACGTGTTCAGATGCGTCTCTCTGCCGTAGTTGTCCGTCGCCCAGGGCCGAATCGTCACCTGGAGAACCAGCACTGCCATTGTCACAGTGAGCACCGCCACGCCTATCGCAGGACCGATGAGGCCCGCGTTGCGATTTCGGTTCAGGAAATCAAACACCTGAACCTCCCCGCTCGGTCCGGACCCTGTAGTTCGCCCAGCCGATGAGGCCCAGGCAGATGATGAAGATGATCCACACCGTCGCTATCACAGCCGTCGTCATCCAGACATTCGCTCCCGGTATTCGGTACGGCCTGAACTCCCGGTAGAGCTGTCCTCCACTTTCGACTTCCAGCTGGCTGGTAGCAGTCGCAGGAGCGAAGACTTCGTTCCCATCGAAGATCGCAGTGATGCTATTAGTGCCTTCGATACGAGGCTCGTACTCGATCAGCGCAAGGCCTGTCTCATCGGTCACCGCGTGGCCAAGCTCCACGTCATCGGTGACGTTCAGGAACTCCACATCAAGGGCGAAGCTCACTTCGGCGTCGTAGATCGGGTTTCCAGCGGGATCTATCAGGTACGCGGAGACTGCGATCGTCTCTCCCGCAGTCGCCTCTTCTTGGAAGCCGATAGTTATGCGCGGCTCTGGCTGCTGGGCAGAGACGGTCAGCGTCTGCAGTAGAAGCAGGGCAGCGACAATCGCCGCAAGTCCTGTGATGAGTCGCAGGAGGCTGACTGGAGCGCGATGAATACCTGGGTCCTTCATCATGCCAGCGCTCCTTCCGGCTGAGCGGATTCGCGATCGTTCTGCTCCACCTCCGTCACGGCCTCGATCTCACCGGTCTCGATCATCTCCTGCACCGAGATGGCAGGAGCAAGCTTGAGCATGATCATCAGCACAAGCCCGAAGAAGGCGCAGAGGCCCATAACGATGAGCAGCTCCAGGAACGTTGGCAGGTAGTCTGGCGGCTCGTACGGGTTGAGCGGCAGGCGCAACCCTCCGATCACGATGAAGTAGCGTTCGAGCATCATGCCCACATTGGCGAGGATGCCTGCGATCACGACCCACTTGATGCCGCGAGTCCACGGGTTGAGCATCAGGGCGAGCGGGGCGATCAGGCCGAGCCAGATGTAGGACCAGAAGATCGGGGACATCGCACCATCGGCCAGCTGGTAGAGGTTGAGCGGAGCCTCTCCCTTGAGCTTGAAGCCGGCAGTCACAAGGTCGCTGACCTGGAAGAAGATCATCACTCCACCGGCTCCAGCGAGGAGCTTCCCAAGGTTCAGGAAGTGGCGCTCGGTGAGATAGGTCTCCAGTCCGTTCAGCCGCCGCAGCAGCATCATGAAGACGGCGATCAGGCCGATGCCCGAGTAGATGGCTCCGACCACGAAGTAGATGCCGAACATCGGGCTGTCCCACGGCTCGCGCAGGGTCATGCCGAATATCCATGACGTGACTGTGTGCATCATCACGGCTACAGGGACAATGACGACTGTCATGACCCTCAGTG
>JANQIZ010000355.1 GCA_028281895.1 Dehalococcoidia bacterium | reverse complement strand
GTTCTGGTTCTCGGAGATCGTGTACAGCCACTTCGGCTTGCGGCCCTCGGCAGTCAGACGCTGGATCGTCTCTTCCAGCTTTGCGGGAATGATGCCCTGCTCGTCGATCGGGGTGCCAACGACATCTGCCTGGAACTTGCCGAGCTGGTTCAGCGTTCCTCCGTAGACATACTCCTCGGTCAGCACAACCTCACCGGGGTTCGTGAGAGCCTGGATCAGCAGCGCGATCCCCTCACCGGAGCCTGCAGTCAGCACGATCCCGTCCGGATCGACATCGATGTCGCGGTCTTCCTTGAGCTTCTGAGATGTGAACTCACGAAGCTCGGGATCGCCGAGAACATGCGGGTAGTAGGACATCTCCCGTGCGACCTTGTCGCCTTCAGAGTCCACCTTCGCCCTGAGCGCGTCGATCAGGCCGTACATCGGCAGCGTCTCGGGAGCTGGGTAGGCGACCGCAAAGTCGTACTTGGCGTGCTCCACTGTGCGAAGCGGCGCAGCTTCGGCCCGCTCGGAGTACAGGTTGTCGAAGTTGAACTTCTGAGTTGTCGTCATGTTGAGATCTGTCCCGTGTTGTGCTTGCTTCCCTCTCCCTGCGCAGGGAAGGAGTCAGAGGATGGGTTCGCGTCATGCTGCCCTCGCGCTGGACGAAGCGGAGCGCAGAGATGCATTCCTCTGAGTTTGGCGACAGTTTAGACCCGCGCTTGCCCGCGAGCAATTTGGCGAAGGCGATGGCTACCCAATCACTCAACCTTGCCCTATCCGCGCTAAACTGCGGCCCGCAACTCACCACATCACCGGAGATCCCCAATGACCATCAGAGGCGTTCGATTCCTTGGCGACTCGCAATCGGAGACCAGCGACTTCCCGGACATCGAGCCTGGACCGAACGAAGTGCTCATCAGGCTTCGCAGCTCAGGTCTTTGCGGCTCAGATCTCAGGAACTATTACGCATCGGCCGGTGAGCGGGATATCAACGTCCGGCCCGGCCACGAACCTTGTGGAGAGGTCGTGGCGCTCGGCTCTGGCGTGACACAGGTGTCGGTTGGCGATCGCGTGATGCAGCATCACTACGACGGCTGTCTGCAGTGCTTCTACTGCAAGAGCGGCTGGCAGCAGCTGTGCCCGGTGGACGACACGCGCGGCTACTACGGCGGCACGCGCCACGGAGGCCATGGCGACTTCATGACTGCGCATGAGTCGACCTGCGTGAAGATGCCGGATGAGGTGACGTTTGAGGAGGGCGCGTATTTAGCCTGCGGAGCAAGCACCGCTTTTCATGCCTTGAAGAAGCTCGATCTGTCTGGTCGAGATGTGCTGGCCGTATTCGGACAGGGACCGGTTGGACTGGCAGCGACGATGTTCGGAGAGGCTATGGGGGCAAGGGTGATCGCTGTCGATGTGAACGCTGAGCGCCTAAAGATGGCTGAAGATGCCGGCGCGTGGAAAGCGATCGATAACTCGGATGGCACCGCGGTCGAGCAGATTCGCAGCCTGACTCATGGCGAAGGCGCGGATGCCACGCTGGAAGCGGCAGGACTTCCCGTGACGCGCGTCGCAGCTGCCGAGGCGGCAAGGATCTTCGGACGCGCGTGCCTGGTCGGGGAGGGCGGTGAAGTGACGTACGAGCCGACACCGCACATCATCCACCGTCACCTGACGCTGATCGGCTCATGGACCTTCTCAACCTTCGGCCTGGCCGAGGCGGCGCAGTTCGTGGCAGACCGCGACGTGCCTCTTCGCTCACTGATAACTGAGACCTGCTCCATCGAAGAGGCGCCAGGCGCCTATACGCGCTTCGCCAGCGGGACGCCCGGCAAGTTCGCCATCAGCTGGGCCTGACCTAAACAGGTCGAAATTGTGAGCCCGAAAAGTCTGACCTGAACTCATCTGTTCATGGCGTGTTCATTCGCAAATACGCCTCTTCGTGACAGACTCCTGAGTTCGCAGGCGACGGGCCTGCAGCTATTGCGCGCCCCTGGCGAAGTGAAGCTTGATGACGAACATGCGGTCAAAACTGCGCAGGATTGCAGGCGAACCTCGATGGTTGGCCGGCGTGCTGCTGGCCGGAATTTTTCTCGCTGCCGGATGCGTTACTGACGAGCCAGCATCCGGAACTCCTTCGCCATCCACCGTGCTTTCGAGCACTGCGCTTGCCGGCGGCCTCTTCGAAACGCCCGGCGGGCTGCCAGAGTCGGCTCCAGGAAGTGGCGCAACGGAAGCGCAACTGGTTCAAGCCGTGATCTCGAAGGTTGCGAATGATGCAGAGGTCTTGACCGATCAGGTCCACTTCGATGAGGCGTCGTGGCGCATCTACCCGGTTTCCAGAGTGAGGGTGCTGGCTGTCGATGTCGTGATTGACCTGCCCATGCTCTCAATACAACGCCAACTGATCGATGCTACTGGCAATTTCCTTGATGAAGAAGAGCTTGAGGTGGCGGAGATGGTCGCAGTTGAGCAGCGGTATGGCTACAGGCCAAAGCTCGACCCGTACCTGCTGCAGGCCATTGAGGGCTCCAGTGACATCACGGACAGGTTTGATGTGCTGGTCGCAGTCGAATGGCCAGATGAGGTCCAGCAGCAGATCCTTGAGCGGACCGGCGACCCCGAATACACCAGTGAAGACTTCGTGCCGCTCATGGAGGAGTTAACTCCTATCGCGCTGGAGGAGATCACCGGGTTCATGCGCCGGGAGCTTGGACTCAGACCAACTGCCGCAGAGACCGAGCCGCTTCTTGAGGTCACCATGAACCGAGCGCAGATCGAATCCATCGCGTTTCGAGATGACGTAACCCGAATCAGTCCGACCGCCGACTGGCGATGGCAGGCATGGATTCCAGGCAGCGCTGTGACCAGCGGATAGAGCGTTCCGGGCTCAGTACAGGCAGACCGAGAGTCCCTGGCGATCCTGCAGCAGGCTACGATATGCGTTACATGCGGTATATGATTCGTCATTTAGCCCATCCAATCTGACGAAATCGGTTCAAACACAACGCAAAAAACCAAAAGACAGAAACGATATTCGCCTGAGTGCTTCCCGAAATTCCCCTCGCGCGTGTATAATTGAGAGTTGCGCAATGACGGCCCCGGGACAGAGGCTCCACTGGAAGCAATTGATCGGGTCTCAAACTGCGATGGTGGAACCGTGGCCGGTTACCCCGGCATCTAAGTGGGTGAGAG
>JANQIZ010000021.1 GCA_028281895.1 Dehalococcoidia bacterium | reverse complement strand
ATCCTCGGCCCGATGCTGAGGGCGCATTACGGGAGTTACGGTCGAATAGCCTGAGAATCGGCCTGCTGACCGACTGCGGTCCGTGGGTCGCCGCAAACTGGCACCGCTCCCCGCTTTCGAATCTCGTGGACGCCCAGGTGTTCTCTCCCGAAGTGGGAGCCAGGAAGCCGGACCCGCGTTCGTATGATCGGATCGTGAATGCCCTTGGTGTGGAGCCCGGGCGCACGCTGTTCGTTGGAGATGGCAACAGCCGGGAACTCAGCGGCGCATTGGACTTCGGCATGGACGCGGTGAAGATCCAGGCCTACAACGGTTCGAGCGAAAACCCGGATGCTGACTACGATCCTGAACAGCAGTGGGCAGGCACATCTGTCAGGAGTCTTAATGAACTGGTTGCGCTGACCCGGGTCGGACAGGAAACGATGTAGTGACATTCGTACCGCCAACAGAAGCAAACACCGAGTGGTTGCTCGACTCCGACCCCGCCATCCAGTGGCAGGTGATGCGCGACCTTACCGGCGAACCGGTCGAAGCTGTCGCCAAAGAACGGGCGCTCATCGCCACCGAAGGGTGGGGCGCACGGCTCTTGAAGCTCCAGGGAAGCGACGGCAGCTGGGGTGGCAACACCTGGGCTTTTGACGACTGGACCTCCACGTTCGAGACGCTTTTCTTGCTGAGAGAGTTCGGCCTCGACCCTGCCAGCCGCCAGGCCCGCGCGGCCATCGAACCGGTTCGCGAGAACAGCGATTGGGGAGAGTGGCACGATCACTCACCGTTCTTCGAAGGCGAGTCTGAACCGTGCATCAATGGCAGAGTGCTGGCGATCGGCGCCTACTTCGGCGAGGCGTCTGACCGGCTTGTGGACCGCCTCCTCGGGGAGCAGCTCGAAGATGGCGGGTGGAACTGCGATGCTCCTGCCAGCAAACGCTCCTCATTCAACAGCACCATCTGTGTCCTCGAAGGTCTCCTGGAGTATGAGGCCGCAAACGGTTCGCCGCCTGCAGTTCGAGACGCACGCCTCCGCGGACAAGAGTACCTGCTCGAACGCCGCCTGTTTAGATCGCTCTCAACCGGAGACCGCATCGTTCGTGACAGGAAAGGCGGAACCGACTGGACCGAGTTCTCCTTTCCGACGCGCTGGCACTACGATGTTCTGCGGGGTCTCGACTATCTCCGGAAAGCTGGCGTGCATTCAGACAACCGGGTTGCTGAAGCCCTCGACCTCGTAGCTGCCCGTCAGAACCGGAATGGACGGTGGCCGCTCGGACGCCCGCACGCTGGCAATGTCCATTTCGATATGGAAGGCGGGCAAGGAGCAGACAGCCGCTGGAACACGCTGCGCTCTCTCCGGGTACTCAAGTGGTACTCATCCCGGCCTTAGTGCGCGGCGATCTGGCGTATTGAACCGGGTGCTGGTCGTTTGATGGCGCGCACGAGGAAAGCTGAGTTCGACTGAGAGAGCAGCAATCAGCCTGTAGATCGAATTCCGACGATGCCTGACCTGACGATCAAGGATGTGAAGGACGCTGCGGCTGACTGGCTCGCTCGCAACGGCGCTGCTTTGCCAGGATTCGCAGGCGCTTTCATCACCGGTTCTGCCAACTGGAGACCGGATGACGCTCCGTATTCCCTCACGTCTGATGTGGACATCATGATCGTTCACGATGGCACGCAGGAGCCGGGCACGCTGGGGAAGTTCATGCATCGGAACGTGCTGGTTGATGTTGGCGCGATCGAGATGGAGAGGATCGACGCTCCCGAGAAGGTGCTCAGACACCACGGGATCGCCGGAAACTTCGCCAGGGACTGCGTGCTTGCCGACCCGACAGGCTGGCTGACCGAGCTTCAGTCGGCTGTGAGTCGGGACTTTGCGAAGCGAGAATGGGTGCTCGCGAGAATCGAAGATGCCCGGGCTCTTAGCGTCGACTACTACCTGCGTTCTCTGGCATCGGCACAGCCGGAGTACGAGCAGGTCACTTCGGTGGTGTCTGGCACGGCGATCTGCTCGGATTTGCTGCTGACGGCAGGTCTGGCGAACACAACTATCAGGACGAAACACGCCGCTGTGCGTGAGCTGCTGCAGTCTACTGGTCGTCTGGACGTTTACGAGTTGCTGCTGGAGATGTTCGGGTGCGCCGATATGTCCGCTGACCGGGTTTCACATCATCTCGATCAACTCGAACGGGCTTTCGATGCGGCGAGTGAGATCGACAGTTCCGGCTACCGGTTTGCGAGCGATATCTCACAGATGGCACGTCCGATAGCTATTGATGGAAGCCGTGAACTGATTGAGCAAGGGCATCATCGCGATGCCGTTTTCTACATCGTGCTGACGTTCGCACGCTGTATGAATGTGTTCGAAGAGTATGGCGCTGGCGAGACGCCGGAACAGCACGTTGTTGCGTTCGGACAGCTGCTCGCGGATCTTGGCATCGACTCGTTCGAGGCGCGCAAGAGCAGGGCGGTGGAGGTGGAGAAAAAACTGCCAGCGATCAGGAAGATAGCTGAATCTATGGTTGCAGACGCCTGAAGCGTTGCTCAGCAGCGCGCTCTTCGCCTGGAACCTTTTTTGAAAGAACAATACTCCTGTGGCCGTCCAAGACGGCATCATGCCGGTCCATGCCAACTCTTGTTCGGCAGGCCCCCAACCGTGGCTTGCACCCACCGCGTCCGGTGATATCACCCTTATCATGTAG
>JANQIZ010000395.1 GCA_028281895.1 Dehalococcoidia bacterium | reverse complement strand
GGAGGACTGGGATCGTATCATCAACGTGAACCTGAAGAGCAGGTTCCTGATGGCGAAGTACAGCATCCCTCACATGCGCAAGGCCGGTGGCGGCGTGATCATCAGCACGGCTAGCGTGCAGGGTCGGCAGTCGATGCCGGGCGTCTCTGCTTATGCGGCGAGCAAGGGCGGCGATCTCTCACTGATGCGGCAGCTTTCGCTGGACTTCGCGAAGGACAATATTCGCGTGCTGGCGGTGAATCCGGGGACGATCAACACTCCGATGGTGCATAACGCCAGCGGCGCTTCTGGCGCTGAGCTTGAGGCTGCGCTGACGGCTTACGGGAAGGATCACCCGATTGGCCGTGTGGGTCAGCCTGAGGAGATCGCCGAGGTTGTGCTGTTCCTGGCGAGTGACAGGGCTGCGTTCATGACTGGCGAGAGCGTGACGGTGGATGGCGGGATGATGGCGAAGGGCGCGTGGGCTGGTGGCGCAGGGGCGGAACTGTAGGACGTTTATCGCTTTCTCTTTGCCCGCGGCTTCTTCTTCTTGGGGGCGAGTCCGGATGTGAAGCCTGCGGCGCGCTCTAGCCATTCGATCAGGTCGGAGTCTTCAGCGATCCTGTCGGCGTTCAGGAAGACGTATTCGCGCATTGGCCGGCCGCCCATGGGGTCGAACACTTCGGCCTTTCCGGATTCGACCAGGCTGCCGGCTTCGTCTTCGCCGACCCGGACCATGACGCCGTCGCCCCAGACACCTGCCATCATCTGGTCGTTGGAGTCCATGAACCACGAGCTGGTGCCAAACATCTTCTTTCTGCGCACCGGCAGCGCGGCTGCGAGCCCTTCGATCCTCTCTTCGAGGTCTCTGTCCATCTCTGGCCAGTTGTCTGACATTGGCATGCTGGCTTCTCCGTGTTGGTATGCGGGGTGAGGGCGGCCGGTTGTCCGTTCAGGGGCGCAGACCCCGGCATGATATCGACGATCCAAGTAAGGCAAGATCGACCACCCACACCCTGACACTATCCCTGCGAGGGAGAGGACCAAATCCTCCCTCCCATCTTGGGAGGGAGCTAGAGGGAGGGAGTGTGTCATCCCGACCGCAGCGGAGGGATCTGGCCGTACTTCTACGGTCACTGAGAGATTCTGAATCAACCCGTTCGTCTTCGCTCAGGGCAGGGACAGAATGACAGGCCATCCTCCCTCCCATATTGGGAGGGAGCTAGAGGGAGGGTTATTCGTCTTGAGAGATCAAGTCGTCCATGTAAGCCGAAACGACCCTCACCCAGCCCTCTCCCAATCTGGGAGAGGGAATAGCTGCAGCACTTGTCACAATGCGTGCACAGTCAGATCCCTCGGCTTCGCTCGGGATGACAAGAGATGGCGGTCGGGATGACAAAAAGCGGAGTGAATGCGAAAGCACACTTCTCCCTCACTGGTCAGGAAGGGAGCTAGAAGGTGGGTTGGCTTCGTCATGCTGAACTTGATTCAGCATCTCCCGATGACTGGTTTCAGGAGATTCCGGATCAAGTCCGGAATGACGAATCGAAACGACCCTCACCCCAACCTTCTCCCGATCCGGGAGAGGGAGTAGAAGTAGCTCGCCCTAATGACGGTCTTGCTGCGGGTTTGCTGGCTGTGTCAGATATCATTGTGTGACGAGGGACCGAATATGCTTGCTCGCGACCTCAACTTTTCGATGGCGCGCTCCGCCGTGCTGAGGCGGTCTGCGGCCCTTCTTCTCGCCGTAACCGGCGCGCTTCTCCTCTTCGCAGCTCCGGCAACCGAACCGGCCGACGCGCAGTCAGGCCAGCCTGTTGTCCGCGTGATTGAACTCGATGCGAACATCGATATCGTCTCGGCGCGCTATCTCAAGCGAGCGATTTCCAAAGCGAACGACGACGGCGTGGAGCTGGCTGTGATCGAGCTGGACACTCCAGGCGGAACGCTCGACAGCACCCGCGACATGGTGACTGCGATTCTCGAATCAGAGGTGCCTATAGCCGTGTTTGTTTCACCGGAAGGCGCGCAGGCGGCGTCTGCAGGGACATTCATCTCGGCTGCTGCGGGGTTCCTCGCTATGGCTCCGGCCACCAATATCGGCGCGGCATCGCCTGTCGATGGCTCGGGCGGAGATCTTCCGGACACGCTTGAGAGCAAGGTGACGCAGGATACGGCGGCGTTTATGCGCTCGATTGCCGAAGAGCGTGGACGCAATGTGGATGCGCTTGAGGCGACGGTCTTGCAGGCCACTTCGTACTCTGCGTCGGAGGCCGTGGATGAGGGTATTGCCGATGTTGTTGTTCGTCATATCGACGAGCTGCTTGAGGAGATCGACGGTCGATCGATTCAGACGTTCGATACCTCGATGACGGTCAGCACGGCCAATGCCAGGATCGACCGCGTCGGCATGTCGTTCATCGATCGCACCATCAGTTTCCTCGCAAACCCGAACATCGCCTTCCTTCTCATCTCGCTGGGCACTATCGGCCTGATCGTCGAGCTGTGGAACCCCGGAATGTTCATACCGGGCACGCTTGGCGTGGCGTTCCTGGTGCTCGGCTGGGTCGGCATCGGCAACCTGGACTTCTCATGGGCAGGCGTGATCTTCCTGGCGCTGGCGATCCTGCTATTCGTGCTTGAGTCGCAGGCTCCGGGAGTGAGCTACTTCGGAATCGCCGGCGGAGTGGCTCTTGTCATTGGCGGAGTGTTCTTAGTTGGCAGATTCACCGACCCCAAT
Source organism: Dehalococcoidia bacterium (assembly GCA_028281895.1). Classification (GTDB taxonomy): domain Bacteria; phylum Chloroflexota; class Dehalococcoidia; order Lucifugimonadales; family Lucifugimonadaceae; genus JAJCYX01. The sequence continues at coordinate 7,257 of JANQIZ010000395.1, read as the reverse complement.
CTCCCGGGCGGCATCCAGACAGTGAGCTACTGGGTGGTGGGCATTGTTAGCGGATCGGTGATCGCGTTCGTGCTGTGGCTTTCGTGGCAGGTCAGGCAGGCGGCGAAGACGCCTCCGTGGCAATCCCAGACCTCTTCTGAGGGCGTACTTGGTCAGGAGGCGCTGGTGACTAGAGAGCTTGCGCCGAGCGGAGAGGTTCACGTGGGTGGCGAGTTCTGGTCTGCGGAGCTGGCAAATGCCGAGTTCCTGCCGCCGGATACGAAGATCGCCCGCGGCGAGCATGTGAGGGTCGTGCGAATCGAGGACGTGCACCTGTACGTCGAGCCGATCTCCGACACAGTTCAAGGCCGCGGCGACGATAGCGCGCAGGCCAACGTGTAAACTGCCGTCGCACGGTAGCAATACGCACAGTGCGCATCGCTGAGACGAAACGCTGTCTGCTGGCGATCGTGTCCAGCTGCAGACAGGGCAGCGCAAGGCAATTGAAGCATCGAAGCAAGGACGGGGATTCCGACTATGGCAATCATCAACTTTGTCCGTGACTACGAGCGAGTAGCCCGGTTCAGGCTGGGTAAGTTCGAGGGCATGAAGGGCCCGGGGATAGTCTTCGCAATCCCGATCCTTCACCAGATCCAGAAGGTAGACACTCGAACCGAGGTTCTGGACATACCGCGCCAGACCAATATCACGAAGGACAACGCCACAGTAGAGATCGACTTCCTCGTCTACATGCGGGTAGACATCAATCAGGCCCACAAGGCTGTCCTGGAGGTAGAGAACTATGTCCAGGCCGTAGTAGGACTCGCCACCACGACACTTCGAGCGGTCGTTGGTGACATCGACCTCGATGACGTGCTCTCGCAGCGCGACCGCATCAACGAGGAGATCCGCAAGAGGCTCGACGCTGAGACAGGGCGCTGGGGCATCAAGGTCACGAACGTCGAGATCCGCGAGATCGACCCGCCACGGGAGATCCAGGAAGCCATGAACCGCCAGATGTCAGCCGAGCGTGTGCGCCGTGCTGTCGTTCTGGAAGCGGACGGCACAAGGCAGTCGGCGATCACCATTGCCGAAGGTGAGAAGCAGGCAGCGGTTCTTGGCGCGGAAGGCCAGAAGCAGGCCGCGATTCTCGATGCCGAGGGTGAGAAGCAGGCACAGATACTGCGCGCCGAAGGCTACGCAGACGCGCTTCAGCGGATCTATGACACTGCAGGCCACATCGATGCGAACACGATGACGCTGCAGTATGTGGAGGCGCTGAAGGAGTTTGCGAACGGAACCAGCACGAAGTGGATTCTCCCGATGGAGATGACCAAGATGCTGGGCAGCATCGGCAACTTCACGCAGAGCGACGAGAACTAGGGCGAGGGCAAGACTGAGGGAACAACTGGCGAGCGGGGTTCTGCGCGATTTCAGCTTCTACCTTCTCCCTCTCCCAGATTGGGAGAGGGTTGGGGTGAGGGACGTTTCGGCTTACATGGAACGGTTGATCTCTCAAGACTAATAGCCCTCCCTCTAACTCCCTCCCAATATGGGAGGGAGGATTGGCCCGCTAGCTTCTATTCCCTCTCCCTTGAAGGGAGAGGGTGTGGGTGTGGGTGGTCTTCCTTGTCATTCTGAACTTGATTCAGAATCTCTCGGTGGCCTTGGTTGTCCAGTTAGATCCCTCCACTGCGGTCGGGATGACAAATGGTCGAGGTCTCGTCATTCCGGACTTGATCCGGAATCTCTTGAGACGAGTCATAGGGAGATGCTGAATCAAGTTCAGCATGACGAACTCAACCCACCCTCTGACTCCCTCCCTAGCAGGGAGGGAGAATTGTTCTCGCGCTTTTTGTCATCCCGACCGCAGCGGAGGGATCTGACCTTGCATGCGCGGACAGCGAGTGCTGTAGCTATTCCCTCTCCCTACGTGCTGAGAGGGAGCCGTCTGATCCAAACTACTTAACAGGTCTGCAGGTTTTCGCCTTTTGCGGCGCATCAGGCTGAATCCAACTGAGCAGCGTCCAAAAAGCACGCCGTTCTTAAACCAAAGATAACGCGAAAAGAAGCGTTTCTTGTGCCGACAGATGCGCCTGACAACGTCTAATCCGCCGGATAGTTGCTGGGCGAAAATCGACACTTCGCCGCATATCAGCCGCGACTCTGCAGCTGAGAGGTCATACATGTATCGACCAGCTCTGCCAGGGCACAGCGCGGGCCACTTACGCGCCTCGACCATGAAAGCGCGGTAGCGCGTTCGGTACATACATTCCGATATAGGCCAGGCACTCCCAAAACGCCGGAAAACCGGCCTTCTAGGTGGAAACACGGTACGCACTGAGTGCCAGCGCGCCACAGAGGCCGTCTCCTCTATATAGGCCCGAAGAGGCCGTCGATACATACCTTTACCGTGTTCTCACACACAGCAGGCCTCCACGACATCACGTCTCCGAAAAGCGATCGATACATACACAGATCCACCGCGACCACGAAACGAGCCCCTGCGAACACCCTCAATCCAGCACCTTCCAGCAAGAGCCGGCATATATGTACTAAAAGCGCCGGGCAGCCAGCGCAAATGTATATACTCCGGCGCAATGCGCTGGAAAAGCCGCTATATGGGGGCGTGCACGCAGCGCAACTGTCGGCAAGTGAGGCATACTAGAAGCGTAAACAGCGGCGCAACACTGGAATTACATCGCTCACCCGCACGTGCGTTTCCCCTGAAACCACAGAGAACGACAGTCGAAAACCGGCGAGCGAGCGATGAAAAGGCGCAAAAGCTCCCTGTCGTCCCGTGAGAGTGCGCAGGCTACGGAGAGAAGAAGATGGCAAAGCTCGGTGAGTACGAGTACCCGGAGATTGGACTGTCCGAGAGCATTGAGCTCGGCAAGCGGATCTCGAGAGAGTTCGCTGGCGAGGTTTCGAGGCACGGACTGGCCCGCACGCTTGGAATGGCAGAGCGGGGCGGCGCTTTCGCCGCGCGCATCGGCGCTCTGAGGATGTGGGGCATCGTGAGCGGCCGTAGCAGGCTCAGGGTCACGAGAGACGGTCTGAGGGCTGTGAATCCGCTCTCGCCGCAGGAAGTGGACAGTGCACGTTCTGTACTCGCTTCGAACGTAACGCTATTCGCCGAGATGGCATCGCGCATGAGCGCTGGTCCGTACGATCACGCGCGCCTGGCGGTCCTTGTTGAGGAGATCACAGGAGCCGACCGTCCGACGGTCGCTTCCCGCATAGTTCTGCTCGACCGCGTATTCACAGAGGTGCGCCCGACGATCGGCAGAAGTACAGCGTACAGATCTGAACTCGACTCCAGTTCAAGCGAAGTTCCGTCTGCCGAGCTGCCTGAGATCGGAGAAGAGACAAGGCCCGCATACGGCGAGCAGCACCGCGCAGACGAGTTCATGCCGCCCGGACTGCCCGGATCAGCGATGGCAGACAGGCTCCCTGAAATCGGTCCAGCGAAGGGCAGGGTAGAGGCTCAAGCAGCCGAAGAGGACGAGGATGGCGTACCTCGTATAGAGATCATCCTCCCCGATGGACGACTGTCTCTGCCAGAGAGCGTCTCGAACTTCGATGCCGCTCTGACTGTTCTCTGGGCGCGGCGACAGTTGCTCGCAGCACAGGACGCAAGCCGCGGCAAGCCGTCTCCGCCACCGCCGGTTGATCTGCTCGGAAAGAAGTAGGGCAGAGGCAAAACAGGGCGTTTTCAGTTCAATCTGGCGATATATACCTTCGAATTGCCTGAGTCACCCTGAGGCTTCTTCTGGATGCCGGCAAAAAATCCGCATCTGCGGATCGTCCGGCATCATCAAAATCTGTGATGCCTGAACTGCAAACGCAGTTCGACTCTGCGATACATATCTCTGCAATCGGCGATCTGCGAGTCTCCCGAGCCTGAGCGGGACCCGATTGAGCCCGAACAGCCGAAGAAATCGCCATCGCAGTACCAGTCTGACCAAGATATGATCGAGAGCAGGCGTCTGAGCGCCCTCGCGGCAGGTGAGGGAAGCTGAACGCAGGTTCAAGATCAACAGCATCGAGACTACGGACAATGGCAAAACCCACGGTCTTCATAGACGGATCGCACGGCACAACCGGTCTCAGAATCCAGGACAGGCTGGAAAACCGGCCCGACCTCGAACTCCTCTCGATCAGCGAAGAGGACCGCAGGGACACCGAGGTGCGTCGAGCCGCGTACGAAGACGCAGACCTCGCCATACTCTGCCTGCCAGACGATGCCGCCCTCGAAGCCGCCGATTGGGCTGAGGAGACCAACACACGCGTCATCGACGCCTCCACAGCCCACAGGGTCGATGACAACTGGGTCTTCGGCCTGCCAGAGATGGTCGACGGACAGCGTGAGTCCATCAGGGAATCCCCGAGGGTCTCCAACCCCGGCTGCTACGCCACCGCCGTCATCCTGGGCATGCGGCCTCTCGTTGACGACAGCCTCATCCCTGCAGACTTCCCACTCACAGTACACGCCCTCTCCGGCTACACCGGCGGAGGCAAGAAGATGATCGCCCGCTGGGAAGGCGGAGAGCCCGGGCTTACCAACCTGCCGTTCGAGACGCCATACGCCATCGAGGCCCGCCACAAGCACATCCCCGAGATGACCAAGTACAGCGGACTCGAACACGCCCCGCAGTTCATTCCATCGGTCGGCCCATTCGCCACCGGCATGCGCCTAGAGCTGCCCCTGCACAGCAGCCTGCTCGGAAGCGGCGCAGACGCAGACAGCATCTGGCAGTCGCTCGACCGCCGCTACGCCGGGGAGCAGTTCATCCGCGTGATTCCAATGGACGAAGCCGCCGAGTACAGCGACCCGGCCTTCGACCCGAGAGCCTGCAACGACACCAACCGGCTCGACATCTCGGTCCTGCCGAACGTGCTCGGTCACGTGCTCATCGTCGTCCAGCTCGACAACCTGGGCAAGGGCGCATCAGGCGCAGCGGTGCAGAACATGAACCTCATGCTAGGTGTGGACGAGTCCGAAGGCCTGACCGTTTCGTAAATTCCAATCCCTGAACCCGCGCTGTTGAACCTGCAAAACTGCGTAGTGATGCATGGTTAGTCGCGCCCAGCCCGAATAGGTACAGGCCATCTACGCCCCCACGTGCGCATGCGGCAAACTTGTCCCGCGGACAAGCGCATGACGCGCCTGCTGCTCCGGTCAGAAGAGCGTCATCTGCACCTATCGACCAGCTGCCACTGGGGACAGAGGGACAGTACTCCAGGCATGAGGCTGAGGCACACATTCAAGAACATCCTGCTGCGGGTTCCCCCGCTGCGCAGGGCCTATCTTGACGCCGCGGTTCGCCGATTCGTACAGACAGGCCACTCTGCCAAGTCACCCCACGACGCCTACGCCGCCCTCGATAGCTTCCTCTCATCGCTGCTCACCTACGACCGCATCGTCATACGCATAGCTGATTTCGACTCCTCCACTGTCACAGATGTATTTATCAGGGGCCGGCCGGATAACACCTGGGGCCTAGACGAGCATCGCCCCTTGAGCGGCACCGCTACCGAATTGATTATGAACCGCGGTAGCTACATCCTCATCGGCGACTGTGATGATCCGGTCGCCAAGATGGAATACCCGTTCCTCGATACCAGCCCATCAACCGATAAGCTCCCCTCAATGCTCGTCGTCCCTGTCTATCGTGGAGCAGAGGTCATCGGCTCGATCATGCTCCGCACCAGGCACCGAAATACCTTCTCAGAGCGAGACGCAGAGCTGGTCGAGGAAGCTGCCAGGCTGATCACACCAACTCTCATGCAGTCGATCCACGCCCGTCACCTCGAACGCGAGCTCGCAGAAGGTGCGGCGCTTGCGGAACTCGGACGAGGAATCGGCTCAGCACAACAGATGTCAGACGTTTGGCCGGTCATCATCAAGACAGCGGAGCAGCTCTTTGAGTTCGACCGCCTGGTTGTCGCATTCGTCGAGGAAGACGGCGAATCGCTAACCGACGTTTTGGTCCACGGCGACTCCATCCCCGTCTGGGATCAGAATCCCTCCCGCAAGCTCGCCGAACTGCCTGCAGCCTCCGTCGTCAGAGAGCACCGCGGACTGATAGCCGGCACCGACGACACCGACAAAGACCACTTTGAGCTCATCGGCGCCCGAGTCAGCGAAGTCAGCGGACTGCTCTCCACCATGTACGCGCCACTCGTCTCGGGAGACCGCGTCATCGGCACCACCAGCATTCGCTCAAGAACCAAAGACGCCTACAGTCCGCTCGATCTGTCTACATTCGAAAGATTCGCCATCCAGCTAGCAGGACCACTGAAGGCCCTGCTATCGCACGAAACACTGCTCGCCACCGCAAACGAGAAGGCTGCACGCCGCGAACTCGAGATCAGGAACCAGCAGCTGTCTGAACTGGCAGAAGCCAGGGAGAGGATCCTTACCACCATCTCCCATGAGCTTCGCACCCCGCTCACAAGCATCCTCGCCTTCGCCGGACTCGTCAGCTCACCAAAGAACGACAGACTCTCTGAGAAAGATCGCAAGCACCTCGACATCATCCTCCGCAACGGCGAGCGTCTCAAAACTCTGATCAACGATCTGCTCGAGCTCTCCCGAATGGAGGCCGAAGCGGTGCTCCTGAACGTCGAGGACGTAGACCTTCGAGAGCTGCTGGAAGATATCGTCGACGGGCTTCGGCCGCTATTCGAATCCCGCTCTCAAGCCGTTCATATAACCGTCAGGATCGGAACCCAGATCAGCGCCGACCGCCAACGGCTCGACCAGATCATCACCAACCTGCTCGCCAACGCCAACAAGTACTCCGGCGACCACACAGAGATCACCATCGCCGCAAAAGAGATCGGCAGCGACATCAGCATCTCGGTAACCGACCAGGGCAAAGGCATCGCTCCTGAGAATGTTGAGGCGATCTTTGACGCCTTTCACAGGTTGGATGGATACTCCACCAACGAAAACCCAGGTACAGGACTCGGCCTCACCGTATCCCGGCGGCTCGCAAAAGCCATGGGCGGCACCCTGTCCGTCACCGACACATCAATCTCGGGATCGACCTTCACGCTCAGGATCCCGGCACAGCAAGCCGAAGCGGCCTAGGCAGCGAATCACTGCAACAGCCCACGGCAGAGAGGCGTTGCAGCATGGCAGGCGAAGAGAACCTCAAAGAGCGCATCAAGCGAGGCGAGCCCACCATCGGCGTCTCGGTCCCGTGGAACGCCAGATGTCTTCAATCTGCGACTTCGTGGCGTTCCACGGGACCGAGACGCCGATGGTGG
>JANQIZ010000362.1 GCA_028281895.1 Dehalococcoidia bacterium | reverse complement strand
CACTTCAGGAGGGTCACCAGGGAGAACGTGAGTCGATGTGGTGACCCTCCTGAAGTGATCATCGACCAGGCGAAAGAGCTAGATACCAGGCTCATAGCGATGGTCACGCATCGCAAATCGGCTGTGATGCGGGGCATCATGGGAAGCGTCTCTGACCGCGTCCTTCACGCAACCGGAGTGCCGATCATGCTCGCACGCCCAGGCGAGATGGCGGGCTTTGAGAACGGCGAAGGGCTCCCGCGCACCATCATCGTGCCGCTCGATGGCTCTAACTTTGCGGAAGGCGCAATCCCGTACGCAGAGGCGATGGCGAATCGCTCGGATGGCGAGGTGCTGTTCCTGACCGGTATAGCGCCGAACAGCTCCTACGCCGCGTACACACTCGCCGACCCTGCGCTCAGCATGTATGACGATGAAGCGAAGCCATCCACCACCGAGGAGTACCTTGCGGCCGTCACTGAGCGATCTGCCAGGAGAGGTATCAAAGCGAGCAGCATCCGTATCGCAAAGCCAGCAGCCGAAGCGATCATTGGCGAGGCAGGCAAATCGACTGATCGATTGATCGTGATGACATCGCACGGCGCATCCGGCATCAAGCGGTGGCTGCTTGGCAGCGTCGCAGACAAGGTGATTCGTTCATCTGAACACCCTGTGATCGTCATCCCGCCTGAGCATCAGCAGGTCTCGTACCGCGGCCAGACGCGGCGCAATCCATAGAACTTGCCAGCAGATCTCGGCCAGGAGAGCTTCTGGCACAGCGGCTGCCTGCCTCGCCGGAAGTAAGATTGGCACGTGGAAACCGAAAGCTCGGCCGGCAAGGCCACTCAGAGTCAATCGATGCCTGGCCATCCCGGCCCGCGCTGGGCGTGGCAGATCGCTGACTTCCGACGAGTCTGGGCCGCCACCGTTCTGCTGTCTCTGGGGAACTGGACTGAGCGCATCGTCGTTGGCTTCTTCGTATTCAACGAATCGCAATCGGTATTCCTTACAGCCGCCTCTTTCGCCGCCCGGCAAGCCCCATCACTGGTCGCAGCGCCTATCGCCGGGTCTATTGTCGATCGCTGGCCGAGGAGACGGGTTCTCGCAATAACAGCCATCTACAAGATGGTGATCCTGATCGGACTGGCCTTCTTTGCAGGCATTGATGAGCCCGCGCTCTGGCCGGTGTTCGTGATCACTGCACTCAGTGGTGTCGGACAATCGTTCGAGATCCCTGCGACACAGGGACTTGTGACCGATTCTGTCCCTGCGAAGCTTCGCATGAACGCTGTTTCCGCCCAGTCGGTTGGCGCCAGGGGAATCGGCGCTATCGGCGGGCTCATTGCCGGGGTAGTAACCGACGGCGTTGGCGAGTCTATGGCGCTCTTTGTGGGCGCAGGATCGTTTCTCACCGCGGCGGTTGCGACTGTATTCATCAGGCCGGCCAGGCCGCAAATCCGAGGCTCATCGGATCGGGCTGCCACGGGCCTTGGCCTCGGTCTGATACGTCAGGCTGGCCGAGACCTCGCTCTGCTCTGGTCAATGCCGGTTGTCCGCCGTCTGCTGGTAGCAGCGGTGCTGATAGAGATGTTCGGGTTCGCCTTTGGCGCTCTCTTGCCGTCGGTATCTGTGCAGGTGCTCGAAACCGGAGCCACAGGGCTTGGCTCGCTGAACATGATGGCCTCGTTTGGAGGCCTCGCAGGGGTGGTATTCCTGACTTTGCTGGGCGACTACCCCAGGAAGCAGATGCTGCTGGTTCTCATCACGCTGGTGTACGGAACCTTCCTCGTTCTGTTCGCTTCGTCCAGTCTTTTCGCGCTCTCAATGATTCTTGTGCTTGGCGTCGGAATGTCCGCAGGAGCGTTCGATGCCATGCAATGGACTCTCTTGCAGGCCAATGTTCCCGAAGACATGCGCGGACGTGCAATTGGCGGCTGGGTGTTCGCAATTGGCTTCGGATGGGTAGGGCACATCGGACTGGGCGCGCTTGGAGAAGCCATCGGTGTGCAGTGGGCGCTCGGCGGAGCCGGACTGCTGGTGATAGTCACCGGCATCGTGCTGGCACGCGGAAGTCGATCCGCTGCGGCAGACGCTACGAGCGCGCCTGTCAGCTAATCCCAGTTC